>JAQCHR010000455.1 GCA_027619655.1 Pseudomonadota bacterium | reverse complement strand
CCCCGCGGAACTGGAATCGCTGATCAACAACGCAATCACCGCGGCGAACCGCGGCGCGGAACTGAACCGCCACCTTCTGGCCTTTTCCCGGCAGATGCCGCTCGCGCCGGAAGTGATCGACCTGAACGTGCAGGTCGGCGCCATGGCTGATCTGCTGCGGCGCACGCTGGCGGAATCCATCGAGATTGAATTCGTGCGCGGCGACGGGTTGTGGCCCTGCGAGGCGGATCCGGTGCAGGTCGAAGGCGCCCTGCTGAACCTGTGCCTCAACGCCAGGGATGCGATGCCGGATGGCGGCCATCTGACGATTGAGACGGCGAATGTCCACCTCGACGCCGGTTACGCGGCCACGCAGGCCGAGGTGACGCCGGGGCCGTATGTGATGCTGGCGGTGACCGATACCGGTAGCGGCATGCCGGCGGATATCCGGGACAAGGTTTTCGAGCCGTTTTTCACAACGAAAGGGGCGGATCGCGGGACCGGGCTTGGCCTGTCCATGGTCTTCGGCTTCGCTAAGCAATCCGGCGGCCATGTTGCGGTATACAGCGAATTGGGCGAAGGCACGACCATCAAACTGTATCTGCCCCGGGCACGACGAATTGCCAGTAAGGCCGGTCGTCGTCGTGAGGTCATGCCGCGCGGTCACGGCGAAACGGTGCTGGCGGTCGAGGACGATCCGCAATTGCGGGACCTGGTGGTCAATCAGCTCGTTGCGCTCGGCTATGCAGTCACTGCCGCGAAGGATGGCAGGGAGGCGTTGTCGGCGCTGCAGGACGGGAAAAGGTTCGATCTCATCCTGACCGATATGGTCCTGCCGATGGGCATGAATGGCGTCCGGGTCGCGGCGGAAGCCGCAAGGCTCCATCCCGGAGTCGGCGTGTTGTACATGTCCGGCTACACCGAAAACACGGTTATCCATCAGGGCCGCCTGGATGAGGGCGTCAACCTGTTGCAGAAACCGTTCCGTCGCCAGGATCTTGCCCGAAAGGTCCGCGACGTGCTTGACGCCCGGGACATATCCGGCGAGACGAATTCAGTCGGCGGCGGCGCGCATTGAATCCGCGTGCTGTGACAGCTTCGGCATAACGTCCTCCGCCAGCCGCCGCATCGAGCCCTGCCACAGCGCCGGATTGTCCCATTCATGGCCATTGGCCAGCAGCGTGCCAAACGGACCGGTTTCGTCGACCAGCGCGATCATGCGGTCCAGCACCGTTTTGGCGTTGCCGACGATGGGCAGCGCCGCCTTGAAATCGTCTATGGTGATGTCGTCATCGGCCATGTTTTCGTCATTCACGCCCATCTTGGCGACGCCGCGGCGGCCGAAGCTATAACGGAAATATTTGTAGTAATGCGAGAATCCTGATTCCGGATCATACAGGTAATCCTGCGCCTGCTGGTCGCTTTCGCCGACAAGGATTGAGCGCGACACACGCCAGATTGCCGGATCCGCCGGCTGTCCCGCCTCGGCGGCGCCCTGCGCGTACATGTCCCAGTGCGAACGCAGGTAGCGCGAATGCATGAAATTGCCGGATACCGGAATCCACCCCCGCTTGCCCGCTTCCAGCGCGGTGCGTGAATTGGGCGACAGCACCGAAATCGCGATGGGCGGGCTCGGTTTCTGGAACGGGCGCGGCACCCAGCCGACACCGAATTCCTTGTTGATGCCTTCGTCCAGCTTGATCTTCCAGAATTCGCCATCGTAGTCGTAGGGCGGTTCCTTCGACCACAGCATGTCGATGATTTCCAGCGATTCCATCAGCCGCCTGCCGCGCTCCGGCGGTTCGCCCGTGCCGACCATGCCGACATCGGAAACCAGCGAGCCGACGCCGATGCCGAATATGTAGCGGCCCCGGCACAGGTGGTCGAACTGCGCGACCTGGGCCGCAACCGCGACGGGATGATGCTGCGGCAGGTTGATGACCCCGGTGCCAAAGACGATATTCCTGGTTTCCGAAATGACCGACGCCATGAACATCAGCGGTGAGGGGATCGGTTCGTTTAGCGAACTGAAGTGTTCGCCGACCCAGTATTCGTCATAGCCGAGCCGGTCGGCCAGAATGATCGCCTGGCGGTCTTCCTCCAGAACCTGCGTGTAGTCGCGGGCCGGGTCGTGCATCGGCATGGTGAAAACGCCAAGGCGCATGGTGTCGTCTCCCTCGTGAACTCGTCAGGGCGGAATCTGGCATGGCCGGGGGCGGTGCGCAATATGGCGCGCCGCCCCCGGGCTGGTATTGTCAGGCAACCAGCCGGCCGCCATCGACATCCACGGTCGTGCCCGTGACGAAGTCGTTCTGGATCAGAAAGATGATCCCCAGCGCGCATTCATCCGCGGTTCCGGCGCGGGGTATTACATTCCTGGCGGTGGCCTTTTCGTAGAACGCCTTGCGCGCTTCGCCTTCCATCGAAACCATCGGGGTATCGATGGATCCGGGCGCCAATACGTTGATCCGGCGCGGGGCGATTTCCGCCGCGACGCCACGGGCGAAGGCCTCAACCGCGCCACCAACCGACGAAATCGCAATCTGGCCCGGACCCATGCGCCGCGCCGGGGTGCCGCTGACCAGCACGATGGCGCCGTCTTTGGCCAGGTGCTCGGTACCGAAGCGGACGACATTGGTGTAGCCCCACAGCTTGGCGAAGGACGCCTGGTAACCGTCCATATCCATTTTCAGGAACGGCCCGATGGCGCGGCCGCCGCCGGTCGCGGCGCTGACCAGGATGTCGAACGGCGCGCAGTCGGCAAACAGCGCGTCGCGGTCAAGCACGTCGCACTGCTTCAGCGTGACGCCGGCCGGGACGTCGCCGGCCTTGTCCGGGTTGCGGCTCACCGCGATGACGCTGGCGCCCAGCGCTGCCAGCCGCTTTGTCGTGGCCAGGCCGATGCCCGATGTGCCGCCGAAAACGATTGCCTTCTTGCCTGATATATCCATGGTCGATCATCCTCTCTTGTGAGACCCCGTTATCCGGTGTGATCCGGTGAAACCGCATTCTAGTTCATTTGACCCGGCGCGACACCTTGCTGGTGCCAGACCCGTATCCTAGGCTGGGTCGGCCATTACCGTGGGAAGATATCATGACCAACAGAATAGACCTGCATGTAGCCGAGCGCGTTCCCTTTGCCGGGGGGCAGGCCTTCGGCGACGCCGGGCCTTATGAACGCCTGCGCGGGCGGGCGCATTTCGCCGTCGATCCGCTGGCGCCAGCGCAGGCCGGGGTAACGGATATCCGGCATGCCCAGCTCAGCGGGGCCGGGATGGTCGAGTTTTCCGCCGAGTTTTTCATCTTCCGCCCGG
>JAQCHR010000454.1 GCA_027619655.1 Pseudomonadota bacterium | reverse complement strand
AACATCTCACGGACCGCCAAATAGTCTTCAACGGCATCTTTCGCCGGCTCGCTCATCGGCACCATCCGTTCCTTGTCGCCCTTGCCGCGCACGATCAGGAATTCGCGATCCCGGGCGCAGGCGGACAATGGCAGGCCGACCAGTTCGGACACCCGCAACCCGGTCGCGTATAACAGTTCCAGCATGGCCGCGATCCGCAAACCGTTCGCGTCGGCGCGCCGCCGCGCCGCCGCCAGCAGCCGCGACACATCATCCTCGCTCAGCACTTTCGGCAGGACGCGGCCCTGGCGCGGGCTGTCCAGAACGACCGTCGGGTCGTCGGCGCGAATCGCGTCGCCATGCAGGAAACGATGGAATTGCCGGATCGACGACAGACGCCGCGCCGCGGTGCTGGGCGCGACGGCAGCATCGAAGCTCGCCAGGTAATCCCGGATATCATCGCTCGACGCCGTCGCCGCCGCCTTGCTCCGCGCCTGAAGATAGGCCAGGTAATTCTGCAGGTCGCGGCCATAGGCGGCGATCGTGTTCGCGGATGCGCCGCGCTCCGCGGCCATCATTTCCAGAAAAGGCTCAAGGTAGTCCTGAATGGCTTAAATCCCCGCCTGTACCGCAATCTCCAGCGCAGTCCGGCGCGCCTCCGCGCCAAGGCCGACCATGCGTAGGGCGGACACGATTTCCGCAAGGACGGTCATGTCCATCTCCGCCAGCCCGGATTCTCCTAGGATCAGCGCCGCCAGCAACACCGTTTCGCCGCGCCGCCCCTGCTGGGAAGCCCGCAGCAGCATCGCACGATAGGCAGGGTCCGGCGTTACCGCCATCCGCGCGCCTGAATCGCCCAGCAGGACGCGCCATTCGGCATCGCCGACAACAACGCCCGCCGACGTCAAAAGCGTATAGGCATCGGATATCCGTCGCGCGGCCGTTTCCGGTTCGGTTTCCCGCAACGCCGCGCGCCAGGCATCGGCGGCGGGCGTATCGGTCCGGATCACCACTTTCGGCGTTGCGCCTGCCGGTTCTGTCCGGACAGACAGCGCCGGCGGTTGCGCGGGCAGGCCTGACGCCGCGGCGCTTTCCACCCGCTGCGGAATCACCCCGACCTGTTTTGGTCGTTCAACCGGCGCCGCAACGGGTACGGTTGCCGGTACCGGAGTTTCGGAACCGGCCGTTTCCGTCGTCATTTCCGCCAGCGAAGCGATAACCCACAGGGCGTCGGCGGAGACGCCGGCGACCGGGTCGCGCGCCGAAACCTGCCGCAACGCATCCAGCCAGTGACGGGCCAGGTCGGCGCGGTCCAGCGCATACAGGGCGCGGCCCGCATCGACCGAAAACCAGCTCAGCTCATTGCTTGGCGACAGGCCAATCAGCAGGGTCTCATAGACCCGCACCATCAGCGCGTACTGGCCGTCCTCATGCGCGAGCTTCAGCGCCTTCTGCAGCACCGCCGCCCGCGCCGTGGGCACGGTATGCACGAGCGCCGCCTGATAAAGCAGTGCCCTGCCGCGCGGTGTCCGCGTCACATCCGCAATGCTCATCGCATTGTTCAGGTCCTCTTTCGAAAATTCTACGCTGGCATAGGCCTGGGCCAGCCTCTCAGCGGTAATCGCGCCGTGTAAAGCGCCGCGTTCCGCCGCCGCCAGGCGAATTTCGATCGGGGTCTTGGGGCTGGCCGCAATCATCCCCAGCAGGGGCGGCGCCGCCTGGTCAACCGCGTCCGCCGGGACCGGAACATTGGTCGTCCGCATCAGGGACAGCAGCATGGCCGTGGGTTTGGCGAGGCTGTCCACCGTCACCGCATTGCCGGACACCAGCCGGTCGATCAGCCTGAAAAACAGGGAATCGTTCAACTGGCCGGTTTCCGCCAGCAGGTTGGCGCCCAGCGCGGCACCGCTCGTATCGCCCTGCACGGCCTGGCAGTAAATCAGCAATTGCTGCCAGAACAGCGCGTCCAGCCGCTGGTCCTGTCGGCGCGAATCCGCACAGGCGCCGCCGATATCGCCGCGATACAGGAAGTTTTCGGCACTCAATCGCTGCAGCGCCGCATCCGTTGCCCGGTTCGGCGCAACCGCCACAAGTTCCGCCGCCGAACCGAGCAGTCCCATCGCCTGCAGCCGCTCGGCCCGCATGGTGAGCAGCCTGCCGCCGGTACCGCCTGTGGCCGGCGGAAGCGCCGCCGCGGTCAGCAACAGCCGCCGCAGGACATCGCGCATCGTCGGCGACTGAATGGTAACCGGAAGGCGCTGGACCAGCCGCTCAATGTCGTCGCGCGGCATGCCATTCCACAACGCGGCGCCCAGGCCGCCCGTGTCGGGGTACAGGGTCCCCGCTTCATCCGGATCCAGACCGCCCAGGGTATTTACCTCGATATCCTGAATGACCCGGCGCGGCGATGCCGGCCCGCCGGGCACCAGCCCGGGCAGCTGGTCCGGTTTCGCCGCTTCCGACGCCGGCGCCTCGCGCTCCCTCGGCACAAGACGCAGCGGACCCGCCTGTGCGACCTGGTCCTTCTGGAAACCGGCGCCGGGGACAGGCGCCGCCGATACGGCGGCTGCCGACAGCATCATGCCCGCCGCGACAGCGAGGCCCCTAGCGCGGAAAACGGTCATCGCTCAGCACCTTCTCCACACTCTGTGACGGCGCCGGAATATCCCAGGTAGCAAGGAACACCCCCAGCCCTGCCAACGCAATAACGAGCAGGATAGCCAGGACTTTTGTGAAACTTCGCATGGAATCCCTTTTACAGACTCGAACCTCGCACTCGGTTCGAGTCAACGCTATATCTTGACTATGACGATTCTACGGCAGTTTATAGACGCTCGATACCCGATTCAATCGATCCCCCATTCCCGTTAAAAAAACCATGACAGCCAAGACCACACTGAAACTGCCGAAAACCCTGGTTCTGGTTGGAATGATGGGCGCGGGAAAAACCTCTATCGGGCGCCGGATAGCCACGCGCCTTGGCGTTCCCTTTGTCGATGCCGATGATGCAATCGTGGCCGCAGCGGGATGTTCCATAGAGGATATCTTTGAGACCTATGGCGAGGCGGCCTTTCGCAGCGGCGAATGCCGGGTGATCGAGCGGTTGCTGGAGCGGCCCATCCAGGTCCTGGCGACGGGCGGTGGCGCCTTCATTGACCCGGGGACCCGCAAGGCAATCCGGGGACGGTGTATTTCGATCTGGCTGCGGGCCGACCTCGAAGTATTGTGGCAACGGGTCAGCCGCCGGTCCGACCGCCCCATGCTGATGACCGCAGACCCGCGCGGCACGCTCGAAAAACTGGTTGAAAAGCGCTA
>JAQCHR010000453.1 GCA_027619655.1 Pseudomonadota bacterium | reverse complement strand
AGCGTCGCCGCGAAGCCGAGCGTCAGGCCGATCGCCGAACCGTAATGCGGCGTGGCGAGATGCGCTGTCAGCGGCGTCAGCCCCAGCCCGATCAGCGGGATGACCGCGCGGGTCAGCGTTGCCGCCGTCGCCGCCCTGCCAAGCCGGGCCAGCAGCACGATGGTCGCGCTGAACAGGACCACGGGAAAGACCGCCAGGATGCCCGCCGTCTTCGGCCCCAGCGCCGCGCTGCTGAGCGATACGGCGATGGCGAGCGACGCCACCAGCAGCGCCCGCAGCGGCAGGTCGTACCAGTGTGATGGCGCCGGTATCGCCACGCCGGGCCGGCCCCACAGCCGCACGGCGAAATAGGCGGCGATGAAGGCCGCGACATTCAGGGCGATGGCCGAGCCGACGGCCCACTCCACCGCATGTACCGCCCAGGCCGTCAGGCCCCAGGCGCCGATGGCGGCGGCCACGGTGAAGGCGTGATGCAGCCGGGTGGCGGCAATGGTTCCCGCCGCCAGGAAGGCCGGCATCGCGGCATGCACGGCAAAACTGCTCAGCGTGCTGTCGGTAATGAAGGCGTCGGACTGGTCGATGGCCATGACGACATAGATCGGTCCCATGGAAACGGGCAGCGAGGTGATCAGCGCACCCCAGAACGGCCCGGCCCGCTCCGCCGCCATGGTGGCGCCGACGACGACGAAGACGGCAAGGCCGGCCTTGAGCAGCAATATGGTGATATCCGGCACGGCGGACCCGATGCGGTTGCGGTTGGGAGCGCCTTCTTACAGGATACGGCGCAGCCGATCACCATCCATCAGCGCGCTCAGGCGGCTTTTCGCTTTGCCTCGATCAGGTCCGCCAGGGCGGCGCGCTGGCTGCCCCCGTCGTCGAAATTCGATTCGGCCAGCCAGGCCTCGAAACCCTGCCGGATCGCCGGCCATTCGCTGTCCAGGATCGACAGCCAGTCGGTATCGCGGTTGCGGTTCTTGTATATCGTGGCCTGCCGGAAATGCCCCTCAAAGGTGAAGCCCAGCCGCAAGGCCGCCGCGCGCGACGGCGCGTTCAGTGAATCGCATTTCCATTCGTAGCGCCGGTAACCCAGGTCGTCGAACACCCTGGCCATCATTAGGTACATGGCCTCGGTCGCCATCCGGGTGCGCTGCAGCGGCGGGGCGAAATTGATATAGCCGACCTCGATGCTGCCGACCGCCGGGTCGACCCGCAGGTAGCTGGCGATGCCGATGGATTTGCCGGTGGTCCGGTCCCGGATCGCGTGGGTGATGCGCGATGGATCGGCGCAATGCGCGGCATACCAGGAGTCGAAGGCGTCGCGGCTGGCGAAGGGACCCTGCGGCAGATAGGTCCAGTTGCGTCCCTCGCTATCCAGCAGGAAGGCGTCATACAGGTCGTCGCGATGCCCGGGCGCGATGGTCTCGACACGGCAGTAACGCCCTTCCATCGGCGTCCGGTCCGGCACTCGCGCGGGTTGCCAGTCGGGCACCGGGAAGCCGATGGGCTGGCCCAGGGTATTGGTATGCGTGGTCATGGTGTCGCTCATTTTTGTTCGGGAACGTGCCGCATCTTATCGGCTGTTCCGGCGGTCCCGGGAAAGAGCCAATTATGCCGGTTTGCAGCGGACCAATACAGAAAAACCCCTCCCCCGAAATCCGGGAGAGGGGCCGTTTCTAGCCGTACCGCCGCTCAGTCGTCGCCGGCGTTCAGCGCCGCGGCTTCCGCCGCCACCTTGTCCGCCGGCTGGTAGAGTTCGCCGCCGGTCTGCTTGAACTTGTCCGACATGTCGAACATGCCCTTTTCGGCGAAGTCGCGGATTTCCTGCGTGATCTGCATGGAGCAGAATTTCGGCCCGCACATGGAGCAGAAATGCGCGATCTTGGCGCCTTCCGCCGGCAGGGTCTGGTCGTGGAAATCCTCCGCCGTTTCCGGGTCCATCGCCAGGTGGAACTGGTCGCGCCAGCGGAAATCGAAGCGCGCCCGGCTGACCGCGTCATCCCACAGCCGCGCCGCCGGATGCCCCTTGGCGAGGTCGGCCGCATGCGCCGCGATCTTGTAGGTGATGACCCCGTCCTTGACGTCCTTGCGGTTCGGCAGGCCGAGATGTTCCTTCGGCGTGACGTAGCAGAGCATCGCGGTGCCGAACCAGCCGATCATCGCGGCACCGATGGCGCTGGTGATGTGGTCGTAACCCGGCGCCGTGTCGGTGACCAGCGGCCCGAGCGTGTAGAACGGTGCTTCGTGGCACTTCTCCAGTTGCAGGTCCATGTTCTCCTTGATCTTGTGCATCGGCACATGGCCGGGGCCTTCGATCATGACCTGCACATCGTGTTTCCAGGCGATTTTGGTCAACTCGCCCAGCGTTTCCAGTTCGGCGAATTGCGCTTCGTCATTGGCATCGGCCAGGCTGCCCGGACGCAACCCGTCACCCAGCGAGAAGGCGACGTCATACTGCTTCATCAGCTCGCACATTTCCTCGAAATGCGTGTAGAGGAAGCTTTCCCGGTGATGGGCGAGGCACCATTTCGCCATGATCGACCCGCCCCGGCTGACGATCCCGGTGACGCGCTTCGCGGTCATCGGGATGTAGCGGAGCAGCACCCCGGCATGGATGGTGAAATAGTCGACGCCCTGTTCCGCCTGCTCGATCAGCGTGTCGCGGAACAGCTCCCAGGTCAGGTCCTCGGCGACGCCGCCGGTCTTTTCCAGCGCCTGGTAGATCGGCACGGTGCCGATCGGCGAGGCGGAATTGCGGATGATCCATTCGCGGGTGTTGTGGATGTCCTTTCCCGTGGACAGGTCCATCACCGTGTCGCCGCCCCAGCGGGTGGCCCAGACCATCTTCTCGACTTCTTCCGCGACCGAGGAGGACACGGCGGAATTGCCGATATTGGCGTTGATCTTCACCAGGAAGTTCCGGCCGATGATCATCGGTTCCGATTCCGGGTGGTTGACGTTGTTCGGCAGGATCGCGCGACCCGCGGCGATTTCATCGCGCACGAATTCCGGCGTGATCACGTCGGGGATATTCGCGCCGAAGGTTTCGCCGTCGCGGTGTTCCGAGCGGCCCAGGTTTTCGCGCGCGGCGACGAATTCCATTTCCGGCGTAATGATGCCGCGCCTTGCATAGGCCATCTGCGTGACGACGGCGCCGGGTTTCGCCCGCAACGGGCGGTGCTTCGCGGGGAATTCCGGGCAGGCTTCCTTGTCGCCAGGCTTGCGGTTGTTGTCCTCGACCCTGACTTCGCGGCCTTCGTATTCCTCGACATCGCCGCGCGCCTTGATCCAGGCTTCGCGGTT
>JAQCHR010000452.1 GCA_027619655.1 Pseudomonadota bacterium | reverse complement strand
GCCGTGGCCGAATCCCGCAACGAGCCGGGCAATACCCTGCGCGCGGATTTCTTCCGTACCGAATACCGGATGAACCGGCTGATCCATCATTTCCCCAAGCCCTATATCGCCCTGATGCACGGGGTGGTGATGGGCGGCGGCGTCGGGCTTTCGGTGCACGGCCATTGCCGTTTCGTTACCGAACAGACCATGCTCGCCATGCCGGAAACCGGCATCGGGCTGTTCCCGGATGTCGGCGGCTCGCATTTCCTGCCGCGCTGTCCCGGGGCCATCGGCCTGTACCTGGCCTTGACCGGTGCAAGGCTGAACGCGGCGGACTGCCTCTATGCGGGGATTGCCGACAGCCTGATCCCGGTCAGCGAACACGATGCGCTGATCGCCGACCTGCGCGGCGGCGCGGATATGGACAAGGCCTTCGCCGCCCATGCGGTCGAGCCCGGCCCCTCGGCGCTGGAAGCGGCGCGCGACGCCATCGACCGCTGTTTCTCGAAAGACACGGTCGAGGAAATCGAGGCCGCGCTGGCGGCGGAGGGCACCGACTGGGCGGCCCGCATGCTGCACCACATGAAGGGCAAGTCCCCGCTTGCCCAGAAGATCGCGATGCGCCAGTTGCGCGAGGGCGCGGCCATGGATTTCGACACCTGCATGGTGATGGAATACCGCCTCAGCCAGCACTGCATGGCCGGAAACGACTTCTTCGAAGGCGTCCGCGCGCTGCTGGTCGACAAGGACAAGTCGCCGCAATGGCAGCCGGCAACGCTGGGCGCGGTGAGCGAGGCGATGGTAGGCGGATACTTTGTGTCGCTGGGGGAGCGGGAGTTGACGTTTTAGGGAGACTTGTTGTCAGGGCACCGCCTTCTAGAGAGGTCGGTCTGTAATCTGAACTGACGATAAATTCGTTAGTCAGTATCTGGGGCGTTACCGATTGCCGCTGGCCTAACGTCGTATCTTGTCCGAGTGGCGATGAGACCTATATTCTTAATCCATGGAGTTGTCAGCGAATCGCGGTTAATCTGTACAATTCTGGCTTAGACTTAATGATTGAAGTTGCCCTTTAAATTCAGTATATTAATAGATATTTCTTGACTTTTCTCTGGGACATCCCTTAGATGCCTACGCATCTAAGGGATGTCCCATGAAAATTATAATTAGGGATGTTGTGTCCTGAATTTTGGGGCTAAAGGTTTTAGAGAACGATGAGCAAGAGCGTAGCATCAGTATTGACGACTGTGAATGCTCCGTACAGTAAGCAACTGGACGAGGCCGGACTCGTTCATTGTCTGAAGGACACTGCCGCAGCCAAGAGCATGCCCGGGCATATGTCATCTTTCTTTGGTGAAGTTGCGCCTGACGCGCAGATGGAATTTGCAACGTCCCATGGTATTCCGGCGGAAGCTCTTGCCGGTGCGGCCAAGACGTTCGCAAGCTATTCTGGCGAGAGCTATCCTCTCAGCGCGTGAGCAAGCAACGCCCATCCGAGTGGGAGAGGTTGTTTCGGATCGCCTGTAGTCTGATAGATCAAACGAACAAAGACCATGATATAATTGACCATTGGACGTTTGGCGGTGGTACGGCGATGATGCTGCAATTAGATCATCGCGAAGTCATGACATCGACATTTTTCTGCCGGACCACCAGTTTCTGCCGTTTCTTGACCCGGCTAAGCATGATTTTAAATTCGAGATAATACCCGCTGATTATATTGGAGATGGTCATGGTTTCCTGAAGATCCCATTCCCCGGTATCGGTGAAATTGATTTCATCGTGGCCTCCAGCCTGACCGAAAACCCCACGATCGAGCGTGCGGTGGAAGGCAGGCCTGCATTGCTCGAAACCGTACCCGAAATTATCACAAAGAAGGTTTATCACCGGGGCGCTTCCATTAAGCCGCGCGATATATTCGACATTGCTGCTGCCGGCGAAACCCGGCGCGATGACATTATTGCGGCCCTGATTTCGTATCCCGACCGGGTGGCGGCAACGCTGGCAGCGATGGAAAGGCTGAATTCGCAATTCGTGCAGGATGCAATATCCGCGCTGATGCTCAGGGACGGGTATAAGGGCCTTGCAGAGAAGGCATTCGAGAAAGCCAAGGAAATATTGGTGGCAAGCCGGGGCTGAGCGATACGCTTCGTCGGCACGCAATACGACTGACTGCTTCGACTTTCGCCCGGTTCAATTTTCGATACAAGGAACCTATCCATGAAATCCATCCGCGCCCATGCCTTCGGCGGTCCCGAGGTCCTGCAGCTCGACGACATTCCCGATCCCGTGCCCGGCGCGGGCGAGGTGGTGGTCGATATCCGGGCGGCGGGGGTCAACCCGGCGGATACCTATATGCGGACCGGGACCTACGCCATCGTGCCGGACCTGCCCTATATCCCCGGCGGCGATGCGGGCGGGGTGGTTGCCGCCGTTGGCGACGGGGTGACGGATTTCAGACCCGGTGACCGGGTCCTCGTCAGCACGGGGCTGGGCTTCAGCATGACCGGCTGCTATGCGGAAAAGGTCCTGCGCAGGGCCGAAAACCTGCTGCCGCTGCCGGACGGGGTGAGCTTCGCCGCCGCCGCCGCTATCGGCGTGCCCTATGCCACGGCGCATTACGCGCTGTTCGCGCGTGGCGGGGCGCAGGCCGGCGAGACGGTGTTCATCCACGGCGCCAGCGGCTCGGTCGGCACGGCGGCGATCCAACTGGCGAAGCGCGCCGGGCTGACGGTCATCGGCAGCGACGGGTCGGCGCGCGGGCGTGAGTTGATCCTCACGGAAGGCGCGGACCATGCCGTCGACCATACCGCACCGGGCTATCTGGACGAGGTCGGGCGGCTGACCGGCGGCGCGGGGCCGGCACTCGTGCTGGAAATGCTCGCCAATGTGAACCTCGCCGCCGATATGGAACTGGTGGCGAAATACGGCCGCATCATCGTCATCGGCAACCGGGGCGAGATCACGGTCAATGCCCGCCGCGCGATGATGAAGGAACTCGATATCCGGGGCATCGCGCTGTAGAACGCCGATGCGGCGCTGATCCGCCAGATCATGGCCGACATCGTCGCCGGGCTGGCGGCCGGCGTGCTGCGCCCCATCGTCGGCCGCGAAATGCCGCTGGCCGAGGCCGCAGCGGCGCATGTCGCGGTGCTGGAACCGGACGCCTACGGCAAGATCGTGCTGGTGCCGTAGGGGATCAAATGGCCTGACAGCCTGGCACGTTGGCAAGGTGCGGCTGGGCCCCGCATCAAGTGCGGGGTGACACGTTGTGCGGGTTTCAGGGTGATAGAGTCATATTGTAGCCCATCATTCCGCACTTGATG
>JAQCHR010000451.1 GCA_027619655.1 Pseudomonadota bacterium | reverse complement strand
GGCCCGACCCATATCTCCCAGGCGCCGACCAGGGTGGAGCCATGCTCGTCCAGTGCCTGCATGGCCGCCTTCTGGAATTGTTCGTGCCGCTTTTCGAGGCGGCCGCCGCGCGCGATGACCTGGCGATGCTGATAGATCACTGTTTCGTTCCTTCCCTGCAATTACCGTCGGTTCCGGCGAATAACATGCGACACCGGCACACCCGGCGCGTCAATCAGAAACCCGTGGCAGGCCGCATGGAAGTTCCGGTTCCATTGCCGGGGCTCCCCTGTTCAAAACCCGCATGCCGACGTACTCTACGACCCATCGTCCGCCCCTTCGAGTTTACCTGGCCGTTGCGGGCGTTTTTGGCCTGAGTGAGTTGCGTTCATGTGGCTGACCAAATTGCGCGGCAGCGCGCCGGGGCGCGCCCTGCGTCACCGGAATTTCCGGCTGTTCATCACCGGCAACCTCGTCAGCCTGCTGGGCACGCGCATCCACGAAATCGCGGCGGGCTGGCTGGTCTGGACGTTGACGGAATCCGCCACCTGGCTGGGCGCGCTGGCGATTGCCCAGACGCTGCCGCGCATCCTGCTGTGGCCCATCGCGGGCGTGCTGGCCGACCGCATGGACCGGCGCCGCATGGCCTTTATCTTTCAGTCCATCGCCTTCCTCGGCGCCGGTTCACTGGCGCTGGTCAACGCGCTGGAGCTCATCCAGGTGTGGATGATCGTGCTGGTGCATGCGGTGTTGGGCGTCTGCCAGGGATTCTGGCAGCCGTCCCGCATGGCGCTGCTGTCGCAGGTGGTGCCGCGCGAGGACATGACGCCCGCCGTCGCCGTGAACTCGGTCGGCGCCCAGTCGTCGCGTATCCTCGGCCCGGCGCTGGCCGGGCTCATCATCATCTATGCCGGGCCGACAACGGCCTTTGCCGTCAACGCGTTCACCTTCCTCGCGGTCATCGGCGCGCTGTCGCTGATGACGCTGGCGCCGGGGCGGGCGAGCCGGGCGGCGCGCACCGGCATGATCCGCGAGTCGCTGGATGGCATGCGCTATATCGCCAACCATCCGGGAATCGGACCGCTGATCCTCATCGTCCTGATCTTCTGCGTGTCGGTGCGGCCGATCATCGACCTGTTCCCCGCCTTTGCCGACGTGAACTTCGCCCGGGGCGCGGGCGGGCTCAGCGCGCTGAACGCCATGCTCGGGCTGGGCGCGGTGCTGGGCGGAATCTGGGCGTCATGGCGCAGCGGGCTGCGCGGGCTGACCGCGTTGCTGGCCTGGTCCAGCGGCGTCGGCGGGGCGGCGACGCTGCTGTTCGCGCTGACGGACAGTTTTCCTTTCGCGCTCGTCTGCGTCGTCTTCCGGCTGGGGAATCGTGTTGCTGGGCATCGTCTCGCAGACCCTGATCCAGACCGCCGTGGACGACGCCGTGCGCGGGCGGGTGTTCAGCGTCTATGGCATGATCTTCGGCGCGTCGCCGGGTATCGGCACCTTTGTTATGGGCTGGGCGGGGGACCGCATCGGCCTGCATGTGCCCGTGGCCATCGGCGGCGGCATCGCCATGCTGCTTTGCGTGTATATTTTCATCCGGCGGCGGCAACTCGCCGCCATCCTCGAGACCCCGGCGGAACTCGCCGCCCCGGCAAAGCCACAATAGGCCGAAACCTGGCGGGACAAGGGTGCCGCCGTTGCCGGTTGCCCGGACGATCGGATAGTGTCCTTGCAATCAGGCCGGCGCCCGGCCCATCACAACAACCAACGCCGAGGACATCCCATGGCCCGTGTTCCCGTCCTGAAATCCCCCGATGACCTGACCGGCGAGGCCCGCCGGATCGCGGAAAAAATCGTCGATACGCGCAAATCGCTGGAAGGCCCCTTCTCGGTCTGGATGCACGCGCCGGAATGGGCCGAACGCGTCGCGCATCTGGGGACGATGGTGCGCTGGGAAGGAACACTGGACCTGCGCATCCGCACGCTGGCCGCGCTTGTCACCGGCCGGCACTTCCAGGCCCAGTATGTCTGGGGCATCCAGGGTGTAATCGGCGCCGAGCGGGACGTTCCCCGCGCCACCATCGACGCGATCCGCGACGACCGTTCCGAGGGCATTCCGCCCGAAGACCTGCAGATCGTCGATTTTACCCGGCAATTGCTGCGCAAAAACCGGGTCGATGCGGCGCTGGCGCAGGCGGTCATGGGTCGGCTGGGCGCCGACCGGTATGTGCAGCTGACCACCTGTATCGGCTACTACGCGATGCTGGCGATGACAGTGAACGGGGTCGAACTGGACCCGAACCCGAAACACGAGGCCCTGGAGGTCTGAACCCCGCCTGCGAACCCCACGGCGGCAAGAGCCCCGGGATATCAAGAAAACGGGCCTGATGATGGAGCGATAATCCGCTCCGCCATCAGGCCCTTGTCTAACCCGGAGACCCTTCCGTCAGGTCATCCGGTTCCCGGCGTGGCGTCCTACTGATGCCACGTGAACTGCTGCGGCTTCCGGGACGCGTTCTGCGAGATCACTATATTGACCAGCGCCGGGCCGTCGAAGGCCATCGCCTTATCGAGCGCCGCGGGAATATCCTTCGGATCCTGGACGAAGAAGCCCTTGCCGCCGAAATCCTCCATCATCTTGTCGTAGCGCGCACCGTAGATCAGCGCGTTCGGCTTCATCTTCATCATCGGATCGTCCGGAATTTCCGGCATGCCCGGCCCGATGCCGCCATTATTCAGCACCACGATCTTGGCCGGCAGGTTGTAGCGGACCAGCGTTTCCATCTCCATGCCGGAGAAGCCGATAGCCGAGTCCCCCGAGAGGTGGATGACCGGCCGGTCCGGGTTCACGATGCAGGCGGCGATGGCATGGCCGAGGCCCACGCCCATGGTGCCGTAAGTGCCGGCGTTCAGGCAGGAACGCGCGTCGGCGACCGGCAGCATGGTGAGACCGATATCCATCGTACCGGCGCCCTCGGCGCTCAGGACGGCATTCCTCGGCATCCAGGCCGCAACGTCGCGCAGGGCGCGGTAGTAGTTCGCAGGTCCCTGGTCGTCGTTGAGCTGTGGCTCGAGCGTCTTGACGTTTGCCGCAATCTTGTCGCCCAGGGCGGAACGCCACGGGGTATCCTTCGGATAGAACCACTGCCGTCCCGCGAGGGCCTGGTTGATCTGGCCCATGATCGCCTTGCCGTCGCCGACGAGCGCAACTTCCGACGGCTTGTTATGGCCGATTTCCTCCGGCGATATGTCGAGCTGGATCACCTTGACGTCCGGCGCGAAGCGCGGCGCCTGGCCGAAGTGGAATATCCAGTTGAACCGCGCGCCCATCAGGAATACCACATCCGCCTGCT
>JAQCHR010000450.1 GCA_027619655.1 Pseudomonadota bacterium | reverse complement strand
CCGGATACCGTGCCCGCCGGGAAGCCCGCCGCCAGCGCCTTCAGCGCGTCGTATTCGGGCGAAATCTCGCCGTCCACATGGCTGGTGATGTGCATGACATGGGAGTAATGCTCGATGGCGAACTGTTCGGTCACCTTGACCGTGCCGATCTTCGAGACCCGGCCGATATCGTTGCGGCCGAGGTCCAGCAGCATCAGGTGTTCGGCCAGTTCCTTGGGGTCGCTCAGCAGGTCGGCGGCCAGCGCCTTGTCCTCGGCTGCGTTGCGGCCGCGCTTGCGGGTGCCGGCGAGCGGGCGGATGGTGACCGTTTCGTCGCGCAGCCGGACGAGGATTTCCGGGCTGGACCCGACGATGGAGAAGCCGCCGAAATCGAGGAAGAACAGGAAGGGCGAAGGGTTCAGCCGCCGCAGCGAGCGGTACAGGGTGAAGGGCGGCAGGGTGAATGGCACCTCGAAGCGCTGGCTGAGCACCACCTGGAACACGTCGCCCGCCTGGATATAGTCGCGGCCGCGCTCGACCATGCGGTGGTAATCCGCGCGCGCCATGTTGGACACGGGGACCGGCGCTTCATGCTTCACCGGCGCGCCGGCGCCGCGATGGGGATGCGGGCGCTCTAGGTCCGACAGCACGTCATACAGCCGTTCCTCGGCCTGGACATAGGCGGCCCTGGCGTCGAGGCCGGGCTGCGGGCGCACCGGGGTGACGATGGTCATGACATCGGCGATGGTGTCGAAGACGGCGATGATGGTGGGGCGCAGGAAGATACCGTCCGGCAGGCCCATCACGTCCGGGTTGTTGTCCGGCAGCTTTTCCATCAACCGGACCATGTCGTAGCTCATATAGCCGAACAGCCCGGCGGCCATCGGCGGCAGGCCTTCCGGCAGGTCGATGGCGGATTCGTCGATCACCGCGCGCAGGGTGTCCAGCACCGGGCCGGGGAAGGGCGTGAACCGGTCGGGATCGCGCCTGGCGTTGCGGTTGATTTCGGCCGCCTCGCCGGTGCAGCGCCAGATCAGGTCCGGCTTCAGCCCGATGAAGGAATAGCGGCCGCGGATCGATCCGCCGGAGACCGATTCCAGCAGGAAGCTGTTCGGCTGCCCCTCGGCCAGCTTGAGCATCGCGGAAACCGGGGTTTCCAGGTCGGCGACAAATTCGGTCCAGATGACCTGCGGCGCCCCGGAATCGTATTTCTCCTCGAAGGCCGAAAAGTCGGGTTCGGTTTTCATCGTGGCGATCCGTTCCGCCTAGTTCCGCAGGAACAGGTTGTCGATGGCGCGCTGGTCGATCTCGACCGGATAGCGCTCGCGCAGGGCATTGGCGTATTGCACGACGATGTCGCTGGACAGGTCGGTGGCGATGCGCTCGTTGAAGGCGTCATAGGCGGCCTTTTCCGCCACCGGGTCCGCCGGCTTGACGGTCTTGAGCACGGCGATGGTATAGCCCTCGGCGGAATTCCCGAAGGCGGCGCCGCCGGGCTTGCGGGCGAACAGGTCCGCCGCCAGGGCGCGGGAGATCTCGGCGCCGGCGTCGGCACCGTCGCGGGTGAACGCGGGGCTCGTCACCGGTTCGCCAAGGTTGAATTCCGCCGCGATCGCCGCCAGGGTCGCGCCTTCGTTCAGCCGGGCGGTGACGGCTTCCGCGCGTTTCTCCTCGGCGAGCGCACGCTGTTCGGCCTTCCAGCCGGCGATGGCCTCGTTGCGGACCGTCTCGAACGGCCGTACCGCCGATGGCTGTTCACTGTCGACACGCACGACCAGGTATCCGCCATTGCCGGTTTCGATCAGCGCGCTTTCCTCGCCGACGGGCGTGGCAAAGGCATGCGTCGCCAGGTCGGACCCCGGCGGAATGGCCGGAACGGGGCTGCCATCCGGGCCGCGTCCGTTCGCATCGACGGCGTCGATCGTTACCGAGGGGACGCCGATCTTGGCGGCGGCTTCCTCCAGCGTTGCGCCGCTGCCCAGCGTATCCTCCAGCGCATTGGACAGGCTGAACAGCACATCGACCGCCTTGTCCTTGGCCAGTTCCTGGCGCAGGCTGTCGGCGACCTCGGCCAGGGGCATGGTGGATTCCGGTTTGATGTCGGTGACGCGGATCACGTACCAGCCGAAAGGACCTTCGATCGGCGCGCTGGTTTCGCCCTTGCCAAGCGCGAACACGGCTTCGCTCATGCCGGCGGGAAGCTGGCCCGCGGTGACATCGCCCAGGTTGGTCGTGCCCGGGTCCTGTTGCGCGACCTCTTCGGCCAGCGCCACGAATTCGCGGCCTTCCGCCAGCTTGGCCACCACATTCTTCGCCGCCGCCTCATCGGGGAGGATGATCTGCTGTACGGTCCGGCGGTCCGGCTGCCTGTAGGCATCGATCCGGTTCTCGTAAGCCTGGCGCAACTGGTCGTCCGGGATGGTGATATCTGCCCTGGCGTCCGCCGTCGTCAGGTGGACAAAGGCGATCTTGCGATAGGCCGGGGCGGTAAACCGGGCGGCGTTGTCGGTATAATAGGTCTGCAATACGGCATCGTCCGGCGTGGCGATTTCGACGGTCGGGTCGTTTTTCAGGACAATATAGTCCGCGATGCGCCGCTCCTGGCGCCAGTCGAACAGAACCTGCGCGAGTTCCCTGGATTCCGGAAGGCTGCCGGCGAGGCTGCGCAGGATCTGGTCGCGGATGAATTCCCAGCGCAACTGGTTCACGAATCCGGCTTCGGTCATGCCGTTCGCGGTAATCACGCGCTCGAACCGGGCGCGGTCGAACTGTCCTAGGCTGTCCTGGAACGCCTTCTGCTCCCGGATCTGGCGGATCAGCGCGGCGTCGCTGATCACGACGCCCAGTTCGGCCGCTTCGACTTCGTACAGCGCCTCTGTGGTAAGCGCCTCGACGGTCTGGTCGACCAGCCCGAGCTGCTGCGCCTGCTCGATGGAAATGTCATTGCCGAGCCGGCGGGAAATCTGGCTCAGCCGCAGGCGGAAGGAATTGTAGAGTTCCGAAGGGTCGATATCCCGGCCACCGACGGTGATGACGGAGCCGCCCGTCGGGCCGCCACGGAATATATCGCCGACGCCCCAAACCGCAAAGCTGGAGATCAGAATGATGAGAAGCCCCTTGAAGTACCAGGACTGAACGCCTTGCCGCAGGGCTTCGAGCATACCCGTTTCCCTTGAAACCTTTGAAAATACACGCCGTCCGACGTGGCGCGGCATATTAGAAGGCACCTGTCGGAGGGGCAACCGCTATTCGACTGTTTCTTGCGCCATTTGGCCCGGCGGTGGGAGCCGTGCTAGTGGAACGAATCTAACGCTTGGTGCCCACGTTTAACGGCGGCGATAATTTTGTCTGGATCGGCGGT
>JAQCHR010000013.1 GCA_027619655.1 Pseudomonadota bacterium | reverse complement strand
CAGTTGGAAGTTTGAATCACATTCTCAATTCAATGGGAATCCCCCAATTGAGTACAGACCCTAGTGCGCTCCTGGGGAATCACCGTTGTCTGTTGGAAACGACGTATCACGCGCACTTCGGTGGTCCTTGATCGGCAGAGTGTTTTCGCAGGCCGTGACCTGGGGCACGACGCTCGTGGTCATCCGCATCCTTTCGCCGGAAGATTACGGGTTGATCGCCCTCGCCGGGGCCTTTATCGGCTTCTTCGCCCTCGTCAGCGAGAGCGGCCTTGGCCCTGCCCTGGTGCAGGCGAAAACACTGTCAGAGGATAGGATCCGCGAAATCCACGGCCTGGTCGTGGTGTGCTGCCTGGGTATCGTCGGGTTCATCCTGCTGTTCGCGCCGGTCGTTTCCCTGATTTTTTTGGACCCCCGGCTGCAGGTCATCCTGTCGGTGCTGGCCTGCAATTTCACATTTGAGGCCTTCGCCATCGTGCCGCGGAACCTGCTGATCCGGGACATGAAGTTCAAGGGCCTTGCAATCGTTGAAATGGTTGCGCGAACGTCTGCCGGGCTGGGATCGCTGTTTTTTGCGCTGCATGGGTATGGTGTCTGGTCGCTGGTCCTTGGGAATATCATCTCGGACCTGTTTGTCGCCGTCGGTGTGAACATCACGTCCAAATACAGGGGCCTGCCGCGCTTCCGTTTTCGCAATGCCGTAGTGGAAATGCGCTTTGGCGGCGGCATTCTGCTGCAGCGGATTTCGGGATGGCTTTATTCCCATCTGGACGTCTTCATCATCGGGCGGCTTTTTTCGGTGGCGACGCTCGGGGCCTATTCCGTTGCGTTCAACCTTGCCTCCATGCCGCAACAGAAACTGAGCCAGATCATGAACCAGGTCTCCCTGTCGGGATTTTCGAAGGTTCAGGATGACCGGGAGCGATTTCTGAAATACCTGCGGACCGCGATATCGTTTTTGCTGATTCTGGTTGTGCCGGTCTTTTTCGGCATTTCCGCGATCGCACCTGAAATCATCCATATCATTCTGGGCGACAAGTGGTCTGCGGCCCTGTTTCCGCTCATGGTCCTGCCGGTCATGCTGCCCCTGCGCATGGCGATGTCCCCCATCTTTGAAGCCATCAACGCCACCGGGAAGCCGTTCCTGACATTCCGGCTGATCCTGAACAATATCGTCACCCTGGCCGCTGCGCTGCTGGTCGGGTCGAACTGGGGCATTGACGGCGTGTGTCTCAGCTGGCTGGTCGCGACGCCGGTATCGCTGTTTCTCAACCTCCGGTTGGTCCGTTCGGAAATCGGCTTTGGCCTGGCGGATATGCTGGCTGTCCTGTGGCGGCCACTGGTCGCGGCAATCGGCATGTATGCGGCGGTATACGCGGCGCGTCATTATATTCCGGTGCCATTGGGCGATGTGGCCACGTTCGCGATGCTGGTGCTTGTCGGCGGGGTCAGTTACAGCCTGCTGATCCTGTTGCTGGCGAAGCAGAAATGCCTGGAACTGATCCAGTTCGTTCGCGGATAGCCCCGGATATCTTTCGTTTTACAGTATCGGCTTCCCGACGGTCAGTTTTCCGCCAGGAAATCGCCGCCGGCGATCCGCGGCAGCCCGGTCACCGGCCGACGATAAACATAGATCCAGGCCCGCAGCGAACCGTGATCCGGACGGTGAACCTCGTGGCTTTCCCTCGAAAACTCGGTCGGCGCCGAAAAGCCAGGCCCGCAGTTTTCAAAGCGGTCCAGCGGCGGCAGAACCTGGCGCGGCAGGCGCAGGCGGTATAATTCGCCCCGGACACTGTCCCGCGCATCGTCCGATGCCACAGCGCCGGGATACCAGCCGACCCGGTAAAGCCGGCCCTGCCAGACAGCCGGTCCCAGCGGCGTCGCATGCCGCGCAAGGATCCGGTGCATCGGATGGGCGGCGCCCCGGCGCAGCGAACCGTATACAAACAGGTGTTCGGCCATCGTCACGGACTCTTGCCGGAACAGGGACAACAGGCATTGCCCGTCATCTGTCTATCCGGCGGCAGGCGCGTCAGTCCAGCGCAACCCGGTCACGATAGTCCGGCACCAGGCAAGGCCAGCGCAGGTCTTCCTCGATCCGGTGGCGCAATGCGTCGGATGCGGCAGGCTCGCCGTGGGTGATGAAGGTCCGGCGCGGCGGCGATTCAAAATGCGCCAGCCAACCCATGATCTCGTCGGCATCCGCATGGGCCGAGAGCATGTCCAGATTGTCCACCTCGGCGCGGATGGGCACGTATTCGCCGAAGATCTTCACCGACCGGGCGCCGCCGGTCATAGACGCACCCCGGGTCCCGCCGGCCTGATAGCCCGCAAACAGGATCGCATTACGGTGATCCGGCGCGAAATGCCGCAGGTGATGCAGGATTCGCCCGCCCGTCGCCATGCCGCTGGCGGAGATCAGGATCATGGGCATTCTGAAGCCGTTCGCCGTCAGGCTCTTCGATTCCTCGACTGTACGCGTGTAGCGGACGCCGCCGAAGACCTGTACGCATTCCGCCCGCGTCAGGCGATGGTCATCGACATGCCGGCAGAAAATGTCGGTCGCATTGATCGCCATCGGACTGTCCAGGACGATGGGAATATCCGGAATGCGGCCATCCGCCTTCAAGCGGTGCAGGTGGTACAGCAGGCTCTGCGCCCGCCCGACCGCGAAGGATGGAATCAGCACCGACCCGCCCCGGCTCGCGGCCCGGTTGACGACATCGGCCAGCGCATCTTCGGGGTCCAGCGCGGCATGCGACCTGTTGCCATAGGTCGATTCGACGACCAGCCAGTCGGCCTGCCGCACCGTCTCCGGGTCCGGCATGGTTGCGTCGCCCGGGCGGCCCAGGTCGCCCGAAAAGAGAAGATGCCGTCCTTCATGGGACAGCCGGACCATGGCGGCGCCGAGAATATGGCCCGCCCGCAGCATCCGGATCGAAACCCCGCCGCCAAGGTCGGTGTCCTCACCGAATTCGACGCCGGAGAAGCGGGGAATGACATCTTCCGCCTCTTCCTTGGTGTAAAGCGGCAGGGCGGGGTGATGTTTCGATGTCCCGTGCCGGTTGGCGAAATCCGCCTCCTTTTCCTGCAGGTACCCGCTGTCCGGCAACAGGATTTCGCACAGGTCCCGGGTCGCGTTCGTTGCGACGATCCGGCCGCGATACCCGTTCCGCACCAGAACCGGCAGATAGCCGGAATGGTCGATATGGGCGTGGGTCAGCACGACCGCGTCAATGGTAGATGGGTCGACCGGCGGCGGCGCCCAGTTGCGCAGCCGAAACTGCTTGTAGCCCTGGAACAGCCCGCAATCGACTAGGATCTTCCTGTCACCGGCTTCGATAAGGTATTTCGAGCCGGTAACCGTGCCGACCCCGCCCAGAAACGTAATGTGCAATCGCTGTCCCCTTTCGCGGTCCTGCCCCCCCCAATCCCGGAAAGACGAAAAGCTGCCCCTGTCATTTATCGCCATGGCCCCGTCATAGCATTGATACAAGGCACCTGAAAAATAGAGTATTTCGCCCGTCGCCGCCCCTGACATGGATCAGGGCCGCAACCGCGCCCGCCGCGCATTATGACGCTTTCCCTGCGGGCAAAGGCGATTTCCATGGATACCGAGATCGATGCGTTGCTGGCGCGGTTGCGCGAAATCGAAACGGAACTCGAACAGAAGCTCGCCGAACAGCGCGACAATCTGGAATACCGGCTGGAGAAACGGCGCGTCATTTTCAATGCGGGCGTTGCGGCGCAGCATCGCCGGCTTAAAACCAGCCTGATCCGGTTTATCCACCAGTCCCCGTGGCTGGCGCTGGTCACCGCCCCGGTCGTCTATTCGCTGGTGGTGCCGATCGCCCTGCTGGACGCCCTGGTCTGGGTGTACCAGCGGATCTGCTTCTTCGTCTGGAATATCCCGCGCGTGCGCCGGTCGGACTATGTCGCGCTCGACCGGCACAACCTGGCCTATCTGAACGGCGTGCAGAAGCTCAACTGCGTCTATTGCGGCTATGCCAACGGGGTCATCGCCTATACCCGCGAGGTCGCCAGCCGGTCGGAACAGTTCTGGTGCCCGATCAAGCATGCCCTGCGCGTCAGGGAACCGCATCGGCGCTACCGCAATTTTCTCGAATTCGGCGATGCGGAAGGATTCCGCGACCGGCTGGCGGCACTGCAGGCGGAAGTCCGGCAGATCAAGCCGCGGCGGTGAGGGAACGGGATCATTTCGGAAACCGTTCGGCCATCCAGTCGCGGCCGCGCAGCATTGCGTCCAGCGGGCCGAAGGCGCACATGTAGTGGCCGGAAAATCCGGTGGCCTCGACGCGGCGGAACATGTCGGGGAAATCGATGATGCCCTCGCCCGGCTGCATATGCAGTTCGTATTCGCCGTTGCTGTCGGCCACCCGCACCTCGCCCAGCCGGTCGACCGGCATGGCGTCGAGGAACCCGGCGATGCCTTCCGGTACCAGTGTCGCGTGGTTGATGGTGAAGGACCAGCGCAGCGCCGGGGAATCGATGGCGTTGAAGTAGTACAGGCATTCCTCGACATCATGGGCGAGATAATGCACCTCCGCCCGGTCCGGTTCCCCGTTCAGGTTTTCCAGCAGCAGTTGCACGCCTTTTTCCTCGGCATAGCCGGTGGCGCGTTTCAGCCGTTCCAGCCCCGCCGCCATGCGCAGCGGCTTGTCATCGGTGAAGTGATAACCCGCATGCACCTCCACCCAGGCGGCATCCAGCCGCGCCGCCGCGTCGATATAGGCGCGCAGGTATTCGTCCGTCGCCTCACGCAGGAAGGGCGAGACTTCCGCGATATTGACTGCCGATAACGTATGCAGGCCGAGGGTCACACCGGATGCGGCGCAGCGGTCGCGGATCGCCGCGCAGACGGGTTCGGTAAATCGCTCCAGCGCGTTGGGCGCGATGTCGATGCGCGTATCGATATAGCGCACGCCGTTCGCAATCGCCCATTCGACGGCGTCTTCCGTCGGCAGCTTGTTCCCCGTGTCGATGCCGATCCGGTCCCTGATGTCGATCATGCTTTGCCCCTGCAATGCAACGCATAGTACTGCCTGATTGCCCGCGATCAACGCCCACGATATTACGGTCGGCAACGAAGTATAACCCGGGGCATTTGCCCCTATACTTGGCGCCATGCTCACCATCGACAATGCCATCATCATCGGACTGACCTTCCTGCTGGCCGGGCTGGTCAAGGGCGTCATCGGGCTTGGCGTACCGACCGTGTCGCTGGCGATCCTGACCGCGACGCTGGGGCTGAAGCCGGCGATGGCGCTGCTGCTGTTTCCGTCCTTCGTCACCAACCTGTGGCAGGGGCTGGTCGGCGGCGCGCTGGTCGATATCCTCAAACGCCTCTGGCTGCTGCTGGTCATGGTTTGTATCGGCACCTGGTTCGGCGTGTCGGTACTGGCGGTGGCGGATGCCCGGACCATGTCCGCCGTGCTGGGCGGGGTGCTGGCGGTCTATGCGGGCGTGAACCTGCTGCGGCCGCAGGTGCCGGCGCCGGGCAAGGCAGAAATCATCGTGTCGCCGCTGGTCGGCGCGGTGAACGGCGTGCTGACCGGCATGACCGGGTCCTTCGTTGTGCCCGGTGTGCCCTATCTGCAGGCGCTGGGCCTGCCGCGCGACGTGCTGGTCCAGGCGATGGGCGTGCTGTTCACGGTCTCCACCGTGGCGCTGGCGCTGTGCCTCGGCGACCGGCAGCTTCTGACCGTGGAACTGGGCGCAACCTCGCTCGCCGCCGTCATTCCGGCATTGATCGGCATGGTGGCAGGACAACGAATTCGGCGGCGGCTTTCGGAGGTGGTCTTCCGTAAAGTGTTCTTCTGCGCTTTACTGGTGCTCGGACTCTATATCGCCGGGCGGGCTTCTATCTGATTCCCGCCCATTCACGGGGGAAACATCATGAAAATCACGGGGGTCGACATCCTTGTCGCCGGCGCCGGCTGGCGCAATTTCAACTTTCTGAAGATCAGCACCGATGAAGGGCTGAACGGCTGGGCCGATTTCTCCGAAGGCAATGTTGGCGGCATCATCGCGCCGCTGATCCGCAAGATGGGCGAACACCTGATCGGCCGCGACCCGCGCAACGTTGTGCCGCTGATGGAGGAGGTCCGCCGGCGCAATTACGGCGTCGCCATCGGCGCGGCGGCCCGCGCGCAGGGGCCCATCGAAAACGCGCTGGTCGATATCAAGGCCAAGGCGCTGGGCATTCCGGTATACGAGATGCTGGGCGGCGCGATCCGCAACCCGATCCGCGCCTACTGGTCGCATTGCGGCACCTATCATGCCAACAACTGGGAATTGATCGGGCAGGAACCGCTCCGGACGCTGGACGATGTCGTGAAGCTGGGCCGCAAGGTGAAGGAATCCGGCTTCCACGCGCTGAAGACCAATATCCTGATGTTTGACCGCGACATTCCCTACATGTACGGGCCGGGCTGGGTCGGCGGCAATGGCGACCGGGACCGCAACCCCACCCGTGCCGTGATCCAGGCCGCAATCGACCATATGTCGGCCTTCCGCGAAGGGGCCGGGCCCGGAGTCGGGCTGCATCTGGACACCAATTTCAATTTCCGCATGGAAGGCTTCCTGCGCCTGGCGCGGGCGCTGGAACCGCTGGACCTGGAATGGCTGGAGGTCGACAATTTCGACCCCACGGCGCTGGCACAGGTCCGCCAGGGGACGCGAACACCGATTGCCTCCTGCGAAACGCTGACCGGCATGAAGCAGCTTCGCCCGTTCCTGGACCACCAGTCGGTCGACGTGGTCATCACCGATATCATGTATAACGGCATCCTCGATTCGCTGCGCATGGCGGCGCTGAGCGATGCCTATGACATCAACGTGGCGAGCCATAATTACGCCGGACCCATCGGCACGCTGATCAGCGCCCATTTCGGCGCGGTGGTGCCCAATTTCCGCGTCATGGAAATGGATTACATCCAGGTCCCCTGGGCCTATGACCTGCTGACCGAGAAGCCCGTGGTTGAAAACGGGCACATGACGCTGCCGACCGGGCCCGGCTGGGGTGCGGAAGTCAATGAAGACGCCATCAAAGAGCACCCGCCGGTTGATGCAAAACCGGGTCCTGTCTGAACCGGAAGGACACGCGAATGGACATCGAACGCGGACTGGTCAAATCCCGATACGGCTATATCCATTACCGGGCGGCGGGTAGCGGCGGCACGCCGGTCTTCCTGTTCCACATCAACCAGCAATCCTCCGCCCTGATGCTGGAACTGATGGCGGTGATCGGCGCGGAACGCCGCGTCGTCGCCATCGACTATCCGGGCCACGGCCATTCGGACCATGTCACCGAGCAACCCCGCATCGACGATTATGCGCTGAGCGCCGTCGCGGTGATGGACCATCTCGGCTACGCGAAGGCCTGCGTGATGGGCGAAGCGGTCGGCGCGGCCACGTCCATCGCCTTTTCGGTCAATCACCCGGACCGGGTCGAACGCATGATCATGGTCAACTGCCCCTTCTATCCCGAAGTGGACGATGCGGAAGAAGCCCATGCGCCATTGAAATCCGGCCTGCGTCCGGCGGACCCCTCCGGCTTCCCGATGACCCGGACGCTCGAATTCGTGCTGGAAAATGACCCGATCCACATGCCGGTGCACCCGACTCAGTCCTGGATGGACCGGGTCAAAACGGCGCAGATCGAAATCGGCCGCGACCGCTGGCAGGCGCTGGACGCGCTGCATGCCTTCGACATCACCGGCAATCTGGGCCGCCTCGCCTGCCCGGCGACGAACCTGTGGGGCGAACATTTCCAGTATGCGAAATATCGCGGCGAATTCGCCAGCCGGGTTCGGGACCATCGCGACCGCGTGATCCCGACCGGCCGGTTCGGCATGACCTGGGAACATGCGGAAACCGTCGGTCGGGAGGCGCTGGCGTTCTTCGCGGCCTGAATGCCGTTTCGGACCGGCGACCGGTAAACGGTCAGGCGGCGACGGTAATCCCGCCATCGACGACGAACTGTCCGCCGGTCGCATAGCCGGCGGCGTCCGAGGCCAGGAAGGCGATCATTGGCGCGATGTCTTCGGGCGTGCCGAGCCGGCCGAGCGGGATCGCCCGCTCCATCATCTCCCGGCGGCGAACCGGATTGGGGTGGTCGTCCCAGTCCGGCGTCTGTTCCAGCGCGCCGGGGCACACCGCGTTGCAGCGGATGCCGTGCTTCGCGTAATGCACCGCGATATGCCGGTTCAGCCCCAGCAGCCCGCTTTTCGCCGTCATGTAGGACACATTCGCCGACCGGCCACTCAGCGCGGTGATCGAGCTGACGATCACGATGGATCCGCCGCCGCCCTGGCGCAGCATCTGCGCGAGGGCGTGCTTGCAGGTCCGCACGACGCCGCGCAGGTTGACATCCTGTGTCAGTTCCCATTCGGCCATGTCCATCTCCGGCAGGTTCACATCGGTCCGGTGCCGCTGGATCCCGGCATTGGCGACGACGCAGTCCACCCGGCCGAACGCCGCGGCGGCTTTCGCGATTGCCGCTTCGATGTCCCCTTCGATGGTGACATCAGTGGGAATGGCCAGCGCCCGGCCGCCCTTGCCCCCGATTTCCGCGGCGACCGCCGCAAGGCCCGCCTCGGGGATGCCCGTCAGCGCGACCGCGGCGCCGGCTTCGGCCATCAGCCGCGCGGTGGCGGCCCCTATCCCGCTGCCGCCGCCGGTGATAAGAACTGATTTGCCTTCGAAAGCCGTCATCCTGGATCCCCTGTTCCTTCCTGCGGACGTCCTTGCGTCCCCACCGTTTCGACAGATTATAGCCATCACATGCCCATGCTTCCCGGATTTTTCGATGCGACGTTTCTCGCCGCGCTGGCGACCGTGATCGCCGCCGGGCTGCTGCGCGGCTTTGCCGGCTTCGGCTCCGGCATGATGATGGCCCCGATTTTCGTCCTGCTGTATGGCCCCGTGCAGACCGTGGCCATCGTCATCCTGCTGGATATCGTCGTGACCGCGCAGTTGCTGCCGGGCGTCCGGCGCGACGTGCAATGGCGATTCGTCCTGCAGATGGGGTTCGTCGCGGCGCTGTTCATGCCGCTGGGCAGCAGGCTGCTGGTGACGGTCGACGCGGCGCCGATGGCCCGCGCCATTTCGCTGGCGGTGCTCGCCTTCGTCGTCATCCTGGCGTCGGGCTGGCGCTATCCCGGCGAGCGGCGCAAACCGGTGACGGGCCTTGTCGGGGCGGTATCGGGCACAATGATGGCGGCGACCAGCCTCGGGATGCCGCCGGTGATGCTGTACCTGCTGGCGGGAAAGGAGAGCGCCGCCGCCGCCCGCGCGAATGTCACCGGCTATTTTGCCATCACCCTGGCCGCGCTGATCGTGGTCATGGTGGTTTCAGGCCTGGTGAGCACGGACTCGCTGCTGACCGCCGCGACCCTGCTGCCCGCCTATATGCTGGCTGTCTGGACCGGGTCGCGCCTGTTCCGCGCATCCAGCGAGATCCTGTACCGGCGGGTCGCGCTGGTCTGCCTGTTCTGCGCCGGGATCATCGGGCTGATCGGCGGATAGGCAGACAAGCCTCAGGGATTCTGGATCGCCAGCCGGATGCCCAGCGCGATCAGGACGGTTCCCGCACCCCGCTCCAGCCAGCGCCCGGCACGCTCATTGCATGCCAGCAGGCGGCGGACCTGCCCGCCCGCCAGCCCGGCGGCACCCATGATGATGAAGGATACCGCCATGAAGATCAGCCCCAGAACCGTCAGCTGCAGGGCGACCGGCGCGCCGTCCGGCGTCACGAATTGCGGCAGGAAGGCGAGGAAGAACAGCGCCACCTTCGGGTTCAGCAGGTTCATCACGATGGACTGGCGATAGATGCCGGTGAGCGGCCGGGCCGGCGGTTCCGCGCCGGGGTCGATTCCGCCCCGCGCCCGCCACATCGCGATGCCAAGCCAGATCAGCCAGGCGGCGCCGGCAATCTTGATGACCGTGAAGGCCGTGGCGGAACCGGCGATGATCGCCGACAGCCCGGCGGCACAGAGCGCGATATGGCCGACAATGCCGGTGCAGAGCCCCGCGGCGGCGGCCAGCCCGGCGCGGGGTCCCTGCGCCGCGCCGCGCATCACGACATAGAGGATGTCCGGCCCCGGCGTGATGCCCAGCAGGGCCGATGCTGCGACAAAGGCAAGGAGGTTGGCTGTTTCCGGCATAGCGGCTTTTAGAAAGCGTGCACGGCCCATCCCCCGACCGCCGACAGCAGGACCACCAGCCAGGGCGGCAGTTTCCAGAACACCAGCAGGGTGAATGCCGCCATGGCGAGCGCGAAATCCGTGGCGGACAGGATGCCGCTGGTCCAGACCGGGCTGTACAGCGCGGCGAGCAGCAGCCCGACCACCGCCGCGTTCACCCCCAGCAGTGCCCGGCGCACCGTCGGCCGGCGGCGCAGCGCGTCCCAGAAGGGCAGGGCGCCGATCACCAGCAGGAAGGAGGGCACGAAAATCGCCAGCAGGCAGATCAGCGCCCCCGCCCAGCCGTTCGGCGCCGATGCCGACACCGTGCCCAGATAGGCGGCGAAGGTGAACAGCGGCCCCGGCACCGCCTGCGTGGCGCCGTATCCGGCGAGGAACAGGTCGTTGCTGACCCATCCCGGCGGCACGACCTCCGCCTGCAGCAGCGGCAGCACCACATCGCCGCCGAAGACCAGCGATCCGGCCCGGTAGAAGCTGTCGACCAGGGTCAGCGTCTGGGACGGATAGGCGGCGCTGAGCAGCGGCAGCCCGGCCAGCAGGACGAAGAACAGGATCAGCGAGACGATGGCCACGCCCCTGCCGACCGGGATATTGAGGTCGACATGGTCCGCGACATCCTCCGCCTTCATCAGGACCAGCCCGGCTAGGCCGCCCGCGGCGATCACCGCCACCTGCATCCAGGGCGCGGGCGCGGCCAGCACGGCGGCGGCGGCGAGGACCGCCAGCGTCACCCGCGGCGCATCGGGGCACATGGACTTCGCCATGCCCCAAACCGCCTGGGCGACGACCGCGACCGCCACCACCTTCAACCCGTGCAAAACGCCGCCGGTCATCGCATCGCCGAATTCGACCACGCCATAGCCGAACAGCATCAGCGCGATGGCGGACGGCATCGTGAAGCCGACCCAGGCCGCCAGCGCCCCCGGCAGCCCGGCCTTCGCCAGCCCGATTCCGATGCCGACCTGGCTGGAGGCTGGGCCGGGCAGGAACTGGCACAGCGCCACCAGATCCGCATAGGCGCGTTCGTCGATCCAGCGCCGTCGCGTGACAAAAGCCTCGCGGAAATAGCCCAGATGCGCCACCGGCCCGCCGAAGGAGGTGAAGCCAAGCGCCAGGAAGGTCAGGAAGACCGTCGTGACCGGTTGGCGTGCCGCGCCCTTATTAATCTGTTCCGTTTCGGTCATTCTGCGCCATTTATTCTGCCAAATATGCCCGCGCCCCGGGCGCACGCACCGGTTTGCAGCCTAACATTTCGTAAACGGCTTGGAATGTGAAAGATTTATGCGCCCTTCAGGACGGCGCAAACAACATGGCCACTATCGGTCCTTCACCGTTGAAACCCAATTCCGATGGGCGTAGTGTCCTCGGCGTTTGCCCGGCGGCCGGGTTGGGTCGCCGCCCCACCAACTGAGAGTAAAGATCATGCCGTTTGTCGCTTCGCGCCTGTCCCGTATCAGCCCTTCCGCGACCGTGGCCATCAACACGAAATCGCAGGAAATGAAAGCGGCGGGCGGCGACGTGATCGGGCTTGCGGTCGGCGAGCCCGATTTCGATACGCCGGAACATATCCGCAAGGCGGCCCAGGTCGCGATGGATACCGGCAAGACGCGCTATGCCGCGCCGGCCGGGTTGCCGGAACTGCGCCGCGCGATCGCCGCCAAGCTGAAGCGCGAGAACGGGTTGGACTACACGCCCGAGCAGATCGCCGTCGGCGCTGGCGGCAAGCAGATCATCTTCAACGCCTTCACCGCCACGGTGGATGACGGCGACGAGGTGATCGTGCCCGCGCCCTACTGGGTGACCTATCCCGACCTCGCGCGGCTGAACGGCGGCGTGCCGGTATTCGTTGAATGTACCGCCGAAGCGGACTTCAAGATGACGCCGGAACAGCTCGAAGCGGCGATCACGCCGAAGACCAAGTGGCTGGTGCTGAACAGCCCCAGCAACCCGACCGGTTCGGCCTATTCCCCGGCGGAACTGCGCGGGCTGGCCGACGTGCTGCTGAAGCATCCGCAGGTCTGGACGCTGACCGACGATATCTACGAGCATATCCGCTATGACGGCATCGAATTCGCGACCCTCGCCGCCGTGGAGCCGCAGCTGTTCGGCCGTACCCTGACCCTGAACGGGTTTTCCAAATCCTATTGCATGACCGGATGGCGGGTCGGCTATGGCGCCGGGCCGAAGGTGCTGATCGACGCGATGAACATGCTACAGTCGCAAAGCATCACCAGCACCTCGACGATCAGCCAATGGGCGGCGGTGGAGGCGCTGAACGGCGACCAGAGCCATATCGAACGGAACAACAAGATCTTCCAGGAACGCCGCGACCTCGTCGTTTCTATGCTGAACCAGGCGGCCGGGCTGACCTGCCGCACCCCGGTCGGCGCGTTCTACGTCTACCCGTCCTGCGCCGGGGTCATCGGCAAGAAAACCCCGGCCGGCAAGGTGATCGAAACTGATGAGGATTTCGTCATCTACATGCTGGAAACCGAAGGCGTCGCCGCCGTGCATGGCGCGGCGTTCGGGTTGTCGCCGTTCTTCCGCATTTCCTACGCCCTGGCGACGGATGTGCTGGAGGACGCCTGCCAGCGTATCCAGCGCGCCTGCGCGTCGCTGCGCTGAGGGAGGCCGGATCGATGCGGATTGTTGCCTTCGGCGCGGGTGGTGTGGGCGGCTATTTCGGCGGCAGGCTGGCCCTGTCCGGCGAGGACGTCACCTTCGTGGCGCGCGGTGCGCATCGCGACGCCATCCGCGACAAGGGCCTGCGCATCGCCCGGCCGGAAGGCGACCTGCTGATCAAGCCGGCGCAAGTGACGGACGATGTCACCACGCTGGACCCGCCGGATTACCTGCTCTTCGCCGTGAAGCTGTACGATACGGAATCGGTCGCCGAAACCTGCCGTCCGCTGGTCGGGCCGAACACGACGGTGGTGTCGCTGCAGAACGGCGTCGAGGCGGTGGATATCCTGAACGGTGTCTTCGGCCGTGACCGGGTGCTGGCGGGCATGGTCGGCGTCGCCACCTATATCAGCGAACCCGGCGTCGTCACCCAGACCGGCACCTTTCATTTCATGGCGATCGGCGAACAGGACGGCACGCGGTCGGCCCGCGCCGCGGCGCTGGAACAGGCCTGCAAAAAGGCCGGGCTGAACGTCAAGCTGTCGGACGATATCGAGGTCGATATCTGGCTGAAATTCATTTTCCTGTCGGCGTTGAGCAGCATGACGGCGCTGACGCGGCTGTCGAACGGCCCGCTGCGCACCACCCCGGAAACCCGCGACCTGTTCCGGGCCTGTATGGAGGAAGCCGCCGCCGTCGGCCGCGCCAAAGGCGTGAACCTGCCCGCCGACGTGGTCGAGGACCGCATGAAACTGTGGGACGGCATGCCGGCGGAAATGGTCGCGTCCATGGCGCATGACCTGGAAAACGGCAAGCGCATCGAGATGGCGCGGCTGGGCGGCGCCGTGGTGCGGCTGGGCTTCGAGATGGGTATCCCGACGCCGACGCAATCCATCCTTTGCGCCGCATTGACGCCGTATCTGAACGGCACGTCGAAATAGGTTTTCATCTTTAAATTCCGGGGCCTTGCCCCGTTTTGGCCGGATTTTCGAATCCCGGCGACGAATTTCCCCGCGGTTTTTCGCTTGCCATGACCCGTGGCGCCCGCTGACAATCATGCCAGTACATTCAGGGAGCGACGCTTCGGGAGTGTCGGAGCGTCATAAAGGCCGAGACAAACCGCAAGGGAGTCAATCATGCCTGGAAGAACGCCATCCGCCCCGCGTTGCGCCGCCATCGTCGGGCCCTATCTCACCGGAAAAACAACCTTGATGGAAGCGCTGCTGCACACCTGCGGCGCCATTCACCGCCGCGGCACGATCAAGGACGGCAATACCGTCGGCGATGCATCGCCGGAAGCGCGCAAACACAATATGAGTACCGAAATTTCGGCCGCCGCCGCCGAATTCCTGGGTGACCGCTGGAGCTTTCTCGACTGCCCCGGCTCCGTCGAATTCATGCAGGATACCTACAGCGCGCTGAAGGTTGCCGATGTCGCCGTGGTCGTCGTCGATCCGGAACCGGAACGGGCGCACGCGGTTCAGCCGCTGCTGCATTTCCTGGATGCGAATGACATTCCGCACATGATCTTCATCAACAAGGTCGATCACGCACATGTGCCGGTGCAGGCGGTCCTGGAATCGCTGCAGGGCGCCTCCAGCCGGCCGCTGATCCTGCGCCATGTGCCGATCCGCAAGGACGACCGGATCGAAGGCTATGTCGACCTGGTATCCGAACGCGCCTACGCCTACAAGCCGGGCGAAAGTTCCGCCCTGATCGAAATCCCCGAAGCCATGCAGGATACCAACAACCAGGCGCGGCAGGCGCTTCTGGAGGAACTGAGCAATTTCGACGATCCGCTGCTGGAAGCCCTGCTGGAGGATTCGGTCCCGCCGAAGGACGAGATTTACGACTATCTGACGAAGGACCTGCAGGAAAATACAGTGGTGCCGGTCTTCATTGGCGCGGCGGAGCAGACCGCCGGTGTGCTGCGGCTGATGAAGCCGTTGCGCCACGAAACGCCCGACCCGTCGGTCACCCTGGCGCGGCTGGGCGGCGCCGATGGCGAGCCGCTGGCGCAGGTATTCAAGACCTATCACATGCCGCGCGCCGGCAAGCTGTCGCTGGCGCGGATCTGGCGGGGCACGGTAAGCGCCGGCGCGCATTTCGGCGACAACCGGGTCGGCGGCCTGTCCCGCCTGATGGGCTACAGCCAGGAAAAGCTGGGCCAGGCCGCAGCCGGGGATGTCGTCGCGCTGGGCCGGATGGAAAACGTCCGGACCGGCGATGTGCTGTCCCCGGACGGGATTGCGGCAGGCGCCATGGCCTGGATCGAACCGCTGAAGCCGGTCTATGCGCTGGCCATCCACCCCGAACGGCGCGATGACGAGGTCAAAATGTCGGCGGCGATGACCCGGCTGGTCGAGGAAGACCCGTCGCTGGTCGTCGAACACGACCCAGAGACGCACCAGCTGCTGTTGCGCAGCCAGGGCGATATCCACCTACAGGTCGCGACGGAAAAACTGCGCGACCGCTACAATGTTGCGGTGACCACCGAAGTGCCGAAGGTTCCCTACAAGGAGACGATCCGCAAGCCGGTGAAACAGCATGCCCGGCACAAGAAGCAGAGCGGCGGCCATGGCGAATTCGGCGATGTGCAGATCGAGATCAAGCCGCTGCCGCGCGGCAACGGGTTCCGGTTCGACGAGGTCATCCATGGTGGCTCGGTGCCGAAAAACTATATCCCGGCCGTCGAGGCGGGGGTGAAGGAATATCTCACCGAAGGGCCGCTCGGTTTTCCCGTCGTCGATGTTTCCGTCACCCTGTTCGACGGGCAGGCCCACGCGGTTGACAGTTCCGACATGGCATTCCGCCGCGCCGGCATCCTGGCGATGAAGGATGGCCTGCCGCAATGTTCGCCCGTGCTGCTGGAACCGGTCTGCCGGGTGACGGTGTCGATCCCGAATGAATTCACCGCCAATGCACAGAGCGTCATTTCCCGGCGGCGGGGCCAGATTCTGGGGTTTTCGCCAAAAGAAGGCTGGACTTCCTGGGACGAAGTCGATGCTTATATGCCACAATCGGAACTGCACGACCTGATCGTCGAATTGCGCTCGCTGTCGCAGGGGATCGGGTCCTATGAGTGGCAATTCGACCATTTGAACGAACTGGCCGGGCGCGAAGCCAGCCAGGTCCTGGAAGCAAGGAAGGAAACCGGATGATCGATACGGACAAGGCCGCCGCCGCCCTGATCGGGGCACGACAGGGCAACAGGATTCTGGACAGTTTTCCCGGTGGCAGCTTTCCCGCGGATATCGATGAAGCCTATGCGGTGCTGGACAGCATCGCCGCGAAAATGACCACGCCGGTCGTCGGCTGGAAGGCGGCGCTGACCAATGACAAGGTCATGAAGAAAATGAACGCGACCGCGCCGGCCTGCGGTCCGCTGTTCGAGCCCTATGTCGCGAATTCGCCGATGCGCGTCACCCTGGCGGCTGAATCCGCCCGCGGCCTTGAATGCGAATTCGCCTTTCGCATGGCGAAAACGCTGGCGCCGCGCGCCGAACCCTATACCGACGCGGAAGTCGCGGCGGCCGTCGCCACCATGCATCCGGCAATGGAAGTCGTCGATGTCCGGGTCAAGGACGGGTTTGCCCACGGCGCCCGCGGCATTATCGGTGATTTCTGCGCCAATGCGGCGCTGGCCCTGGGGCCCGGCATCGCAGACTGGCAGGGCATCGACCTGGCGGCCAGCCAGGTGGAACTGCGGGTCAACGGCGAATTCGCCGTCACCGGGATCGGCAGCGCCGTTCTGGGTAATCCGCGCAATTCGCTGACCTGGGTTGCTAATTTCCTGTCCGGCCGCGGCATCGCGCTGGCGGCGGGCCATGTGGTCACGACCGGCAGCACGATGGGCATCTTCAACGCTCCCGCCGGCAGCACCGCGATCGCGGATTTCGGGGCAATGGGGCAGGTGACGATCACCTTCGCATAGTTACCTCACCGCCCTTTGATTTGGCGCATGGCCGGATTGCCCCTAAATTAAGGGAACAGGGCAACCAAGCGGGAAAGGAAACGCGATGCATGTGATCCGGAAAAAGGGATGGGAACTGCCGGAATCGGCGGCCACAGATGAATCCGTTTTCCTGCGGCGGCGCGAACTGGTGAAGGCGATGGGCCTGGCGCCGGCATTCCTCGCCGCGTCCAGCCTGCCCGGATTCGCCGCCGCCGACCCCGCCGCTGACCCCACGGCGGACCTGTACCCGGTAATGCAGAACCTGCGCTACCGGCTCGACCGCCCGGTGACCGAAGAAAAATGGGCGACGACCTATAACAATTTTTATGAATTCGGGTCCCACAAGCAAATTTCCGGCGCCGCGCAGGCGCTGAAGATCCGGCCCTGGACCGTGACCTTCGGCGGCCTGGTCGAAAAGGAAATGACCGTCGATTTCGACACGCTGGTCCGCCAGATGCCGCTGGAGGAACGCCTGTACCGGCATCGCTGCGTCGAGGCCTGGTCGATGGCCGTGCCCTGGTCCGGTTTCCCGATGAAGGCGCTGGTCGATTTCGCCAAACCGCTGAGCGGCGCCAAATACGTCGTGATGCAAACCCAGGCGGACAAGGAAACCATGCCGGGGCTGAAGGAATTCTGGTACCCCTGGCCCTATACCGAAGGGCTGTCCATCGAAGAGGCGACCAACGAGCTGGCGTTTATCGCGACGGGGCTCTACGGCAAGCCGGTTCCCAGGCAGAACGGCGCACCGCTGCGCCTGGTGACGCCCTGGAAATACGGATTCAAATGCATCAAGTCGCTGGTCCACATCACCTTTACGGACGAACGGCCGGTAGGCTACTGGGAGAAGCTGCAGGCCGCCGAATACGGCTTCTGGGCCAACGTGAACCCGGAAGTGCCGCATGCCCGGTGGAGCCAGGCCGACGAGCGCGTGCTCGGCACCGACGAGCGTGTGCCGACCCTGCTGTATAACGGCTATACGGAATTCGTCGCCGATCTGTACAAGGACATGAAGGGCGAGAAACTGTTCATGTAGGACGGGCCCGCGGGGGTTTAGGTTACTGGTCATTAACGTGTCGCCATGCATAATCCCTGCGGCTAATACGGCGACGTGGGGGAATGTGGCCGTTGGAAGGCGAATTTTCGGTTCTGGTTGAAAAATCGGGCGCGATCTTCGAGGCGGATGGCGCGCCCGATGTTGTCCGGTCCATGCTGCCGCTGAATCTCGGCGCCGCCAACCTCTACCGTCTGTTTCCCAAGGACCAGCAGGAATTCGCCGGCGAAGTCCTCTCCCTGGGCGCCAGCAATACCGAAGGCCGGATCACCGGCATTACGCTGGTCAGCCTGCGGGGCCAGCGCTCTCAATGCCATCTCATCGTGCAGCCGGCGGAGCCGGGCCGGTGGTGGTTCCATTTTGTCCCGGCGATGACGGAATCGATCCACCCGCCTTCGATGATCTGGGTCGATTATTTCGATTCGGTCAGCTATCTCGTCGATCACGCACCGGAAAAACCCATCGAACTGATGATGCTGAGCTTTGCGGCGCTGGAAAATTCCGCCGTGACCGGCCGCCTCGGCAAGGAAGGCATGGAGGGGTTGCGCGCGGCCATCGAGGCGAAGCTGAGCAGCCACGCCATCGACGGCAATGTCGGCCGCCTGGGCAACAGCAGCTATGCCGTCGTTTACGACGCCGATGACGACATGGACGACATTGTCGATGACGTCACCGCCGCGACCGGGGCCATGGGCGTCGGCGCAGATGAACTGGGGCTGCGGACCAGGACGCTTGCGCTGGACAAGCCCGGGCAGGGCACAGAATCGGTGCAGACCGCCCTGGCGCATATCCGCAATTCCTTCCTGGGCGACGACGACGACGACGATTTCGGCGGCGGCGCCGCAAGCCTGACCGGGGTGCTGGGCCAGATCGAACTGAGCAAGACCAGGTTCCTGGCCGCGCTGGAGGCCGGTGATATCGCTCTGGCGCATTATCCCGTCGTCGGCCTGGCCGACGGGGGTACGGCGCTGCACCTCGTCCATGGCACGCTTATCGTGGATGGCGAACCGGTGGCGGCCGGCCAGCGGCTGATTCTGGGCGACTATCCCGGGCTGACGCTGCAGCATGACCTGACGATGACGCGCGAGGCGGTGCTGGAGATTGCCGCGACCCGCAAGGCCGGCCAGATTCCGGTGCCGGTGATCATCGATATCAACGCTGCGGCGCTGGCCGACGATACCTTCGTGCCCAGCGTGGCGCAGATGCTGCAGGTCGCCGCAGTCACGCCCGCGGCGATCGGGTTCCGGGCGCTATCGCTCGATCTGGCGAAACAGTCGCTGCCCAGCTTCCAGAACCTGCTGAAACTGCTGCAGCGCGGGCATAGCGCCTGGCTGACGCGATTTGCAAACGCGGTGACGGATTCGACGCTGGACGGCGCGTTTGTCGAGGTGACGGCGACCTATCTGCAGCGGCTTTGCGACAATCCGGAAGGCCGGGACCTGGTGTCGCAACTGCTCCAGGTCTGGCGCAATGCCGGCGTTAAGCTTGTCGCGGTGGACGTGCAGTCACCCGACCAGCGCGCCTTCGTGAAAGACCTCGGCATCGGCTACGCCATAGGACCGGCCGCGGCGGGCTGAGCCGGGACTGCCCGGTCAGTCCATTTCCATCGTGCCTTTCAGCCTGCGGGACCGCATGTATTTCTTGATCAGCGGCGTGCCGACCATGACCACGATGATCGCGATAATGACCAGCGAGACCGGCCGGGTGAAGAAGATCGTCGGATCGTTTCGCGAAATCACCAGCGAGATTGTCAGGTTCTTTTCCAGCAGCGGCCCCAGAATCAGCGCCAGCGACGCCGGCGCCAGCGGGATGCCCAGCTGTTCCATGACATATCCCAGCAGCCCCATGGAGAAGAGCACGCCGATGTCAAAGGTGCTGTTGTTGATCGAATAGACGCCGGCGACGGTGAGCGCCATGATCAGCGGCGCCAGCATGAACGGCGGGATCAGCAGGACGCGGGCGAATACCCGCGTTGCCAGCAACCCGCCGAGCGGAATGATCAGGAAGGCGGTAAAAAACATCTGGACCATCAGCCCGTAGACGATGACCGGCTGGTCGCGCAGCAGTTGCGGGCCGGGCACCATGCCATGGATCGTCAGGGCGCCGATAATCAGCGCCGCCACGGTCGATCCGGGCACGCCCAGCGTCAGGGCGGGAATCAGCGCCGCGCCGCAATCCGCATTGTTGGCGCTTTCCGCGGCGGCGACGCCGTCGGGCTTGCCCTTGCCGTATTCCTCGGGGTCCTTCGACCGGCGCTTGGTTTCATTGTAGGAGATGATCGCCGCGAGATTGCCGCCCGCCCCCGGCAGGATGCCCACAAGAATTCCGATGATCGATCCGGTAACCC
>JAQCHR010000449.1 GCA_027619655.1 Pseudomonadota bacterium | reverse complement strand
GCTCCGCCAAAGTGGTCTATTTTTACGCCGCCGTTGACAGGCTTTTAACGAACGGATCGAATCCGCCGCCGGCGTCTCGATCAGCGCCGCCAGCCTGCTGGAAGCCCGCATCGTCCTGTTCGCCCGGTCCGGCGAAAACGCGGTCCTGGCGCTGGACGCCTTCCTGCTGAAAAGCCGGATCGCGGTCGTGGAAGTCTCGCCCCGCGTCGGCGACATCGCCTTCGACGCCTATCGCCGCTATGGCAGGGGAACCGGCCACCCCGCCGCACTAAATTACGGCGACTGCTTTTCCTACGCGCTCGCACGGCAGATGGACGCCCCGTTGCTGTACAAGGGGAACGATTTCGCGCAGACCGATATCCGGCCGGCGGTGGCCGCTATTCCCGCTATGCTTCCCATGGATTGACGACGGGCACGCCCGCCGCGAGGAAGGGACCGGGATCGCGGGTCGCGACGATATACCCCTTATCCGCCGCGATGGCGGCAATCTGCCCGTCGGCAACCCCTATCGCGCGCCCGGCTGACCTGGCGCGGACGACAAGCGGCGCGTATGCCGCTGCGGCGGACTGGTCCAATGGCAGTATCCGCGAATCAAACAGACCCGACAAAAACGCTTCGAGCAACGCGCCAAGGCCGTCTTTCCGCTTTCCATCCGGCAGCGCGGCGATCCCGACCAGCAGCTCGGCCAGGCTGATCGCCGCCAGATACAGTGTCTCCGCCGCCTGCCGGTCGAGCCATGCGATCACGGCGGGAGCGCTATCCGTCTTCATGGGTTCCGAAATGACATTCGTGTCCAGAATGATCATTCGAAGGTCGCCGGTTCCATCGGGCTTTGATCGCGCGTGATATCGAGTTCGAGTCCACCATGCTCCGCGCCAAAAGCTGCGAGCGCCGACCCGACCTTCAAAGGATTATCGGCGCGCACGGCGGCATCCAGGATCTGGCGGATTTCCGCTTCGGTGCTCTGCCCATGCCGTGCGGCCCGCTGTTTCAGCGCCCGATGGGTTTCCTCGGCCAGGTTTCGAATGGTGACGGCTGCCATGACGGATGCTCCCTTAAAGTCACAACTGATATCATATTTCATCTATTGATATCAATTCAAGGGCAGCGAGTGGGAAAGGAATGAAAAGCGCCCCTACCCCGCCAGCTTCTTGCGCAGCAGTTCGTTCACCATCTGCGGGTTCGCCTTGCCGCCGCTGGCCTTCATGATCTGGCCCATGAACCAGCCGATCAGCTTCTGGTTGCCGCCGCGGTATTCCGCGACGCTGTCCGGGTTCTCCGCCATCACCTTGTCGACCGCCGCTTCCAGCGCGCCGGTGTCGGAGACCTGCTTCAGGCCCTTTTCTTCGACAATCGCCGCGGCGTCCTTGCCGCTGGCGAACATGTCGTTGAGAACGTCCTTGGCGATGTTGTTCGAAATCGTCCTGTCGGCGATCAGGTCGAGCAGCCCGCCCAGCGCTTCCGCCCTGACCGGCGAGTCCGCCAGCGCGATCCCCGCGCGGTTCAACTGCCCCATCAGTTCCGAGGTCACCCAGTTCGCCGCCTGTTTCGCGTCACGCCCTTCGGCGACGGTTTCGAAATAGGCGGCCGTCTCGCGCTCCGCGACCAGTACGCCCGCGTCATAGGGCGACAGGCCCAGTTCCTCAATGAAACGGCGCTTCTTCGCATCGGGCAGTTCCGGCAGGCCCGCCTTCAGCGCATCCACATAGGCCTGTTCCACATCCAGCGGCAGCAGGTCCGGATCCGGGAAATAGCGATAGTCATGCGCGTCCTCCTTGGAGCGCATCGAGCGCGTTTCGCCCGTATCGGCATCGTACAGCCGGGTTTCCTGGTCCACCTTACCGCCATCCTCGATCAGTTCCACCTGACGGGCGGCCTCGAAATCGATGGCCTGGCGCATGAAGCGGATCGAGTTCAGGTTCTTGATCTCGCAGCGCGTGCCCAGTTCGCCGCCGGGGCGCCGGACCGAGACATTGGCGTCGCAGCGCAGCGAGCCTTCCTGCATGTTGCCGTCGCAGGATCCCACATAGCGCAGGATCGCCCGCAGCTTGTTCACATAGGCCGCCGCTTCCTCCGCCGAGCGCATGTCCGGCTTGGAGACGATTTCCATGAGCGCGACGCCGGAGCGGTTCAGGTCGATATGGGATTTTCCCGGACGCTGATCGTGCATCGACTTGCCCGCGTCCTGCTCGATATGCAGCCGTTCGACGCCGACGGTTTTCGTTTCCCCGTCCGGCAGGTCGATCTCGATCTCCCCCTCGCCGACGATGGGCAGTTCATATTGCGAAATCTGGTAGCCCTGCGGCATGTCCGGGTAGAAGAAATTCTTGCGCGCGAAGATCGAATGCAGATTGATCCGGGCGTTCAGCGCGAGGCCCGTGCGCACCGCCTGCCGCACGGCTTCGGCGTTCAGCACCGGCAGCATGCCCGGCATGCCCGCATCGACCAGCGAAACCTGCTCGTTCGGTGCCGCGCCGAAGGCGGTGGACGCGCCGGAGAACAGCTTCGCCTTCGCCACGATCTGGGCATGGACCTCCAGCCCGATCACGATTTCCCATTCGCCCGTGCGGCCCGTCAGCAGTTCCGCCATGTCAGCCTCCCCACCCGGACAGGTCCGGTTTCGCATCGAACCCAGCCGCGTCCTCCAGCACATGGGCGACGCGGAAAACCGTTTCTTCGTCGAAGGGGCGGCCGATCAGCTGCAGCCCCAGCGGCAACCCGTCCGCCGACAGGCCGGCCGGCACCGAAATCCCCGGCAGCCCGGCCAGCGAGGCCGGCACGGTGAACACGTCGTTCAGGTACATGGCAATCGGGTCGTCCATCTTGTCGCCCTGCGCGAAGGCGGCGCTCGGCGTCGTCGGGGTGAGGATCGCGTCGACCTTTTTCCAGGCGTTGCGGAAATCGTCCGCGATCCGCGTGCGCACCTTCTGCGCCTTCAGGTAATAGGCGTCGTAATACCCCGCCGACAGCACATAGGTGCCGATCAGGATGCGGCGTTTCACCTCCGCGCCGAAGCCTTCGCCGCGCGTGTTTTCATACATTTCCTGGATACTGTCGCCCTCGACCCGCAGCCCGTAGCGCACCCCGTCATAACGCGCCAGGTTGGACGACGCTTCCGCCGGCGCGACGATGTAATAGGTCGGCAGCGCGTATTTCGTATGCGGAAGGGAAATATCGACGATTTCCGCCCCCGCCTGCCGCATCCAGTCGATGCCGGTCTGCCACAGCGCCCCGATTTCCGCCGGCATGCCGTCCATGACGTATTCCTTGGGGATTCCGATGCGCAGCCCCCGGATGTCGCCGGTCAGCGCCGCCTCGAAATCCGGCACGTCCCGTTTCATGCTGG
>JAQCHR010000448.1 GCA_027619655.1 Pseudomonadota bacterium | reverse complement strand
GGTTCCCAGCTGCCGTCCGGCTGGCGGCAGGCCGTACCGTACATCTGCTGTTCGCGCCCGCCGATCACGCCGATCGTGGTGTATTCGCGGCAATAGCTGGCATCCGCGTTCTGCCAGGTCCGGGTCGGCACCACGCTGTACCGGTTGCCCGACACCGCATTGTTCCAGACGACGGACTGGCCGATTGGTGCGCTTTCCAGCGCGTAATGCACATGGCGCCGGTCCGTCAGATCGAAAAAGCCGCCAAAACCGGGGCTCCGGATTATGATGACGGTCGATGCCGGGCGGCGCCCGTAACCATACACGACGCGGGGCTGGTGCTTCTGGTTGCGGTGCAGGTAGCGCCGGTCGTGGTCATGTTTGCCGTAGCGCCCGTGGCGGTCATTATGGCGATCATGGTGCCGGTCATAGCCGTAGGCTGGCGCGTGCCGGGGTGGTTGCGCGGATGCCTCGGCGGTGACCGCCAGTTGGGCAAGGCCGAGCACGGCCGCGAAAACCGGTATGGAAAGCCCGAAAACTTTTTTCATCCTCTTGGTCCTCATTTCGTTTCGTTCTTCGACAACCGCCAGGCCGACCGGTCGACTTCAGCGTCGCTGAGCACCGGTTTATATATTTTTTATAGTATATTTACATGCATTTTTAATGTCAATAGCGCCCGCATGACAGGAGCGCGACGCTCCTTGCCGCTGCCCCGGCGCTTGCCTATGGTCGGTCACAGGAACACAGGGGAGTGGAACGAACCCATGACTATCAAGGGCAAGGCGTATATCGCGGGGATTTTCGAGCACCCGACCCGCAAGGCGGTCGATCTCTCCGTAGCGCAGTTGCATGCCGAAGTCGCCGCCGGCGCGCTGGCCGATGCGGGGCTCACCAAGGACGATGTGGACGGCTATTTCTGCGCCGGCGATGCGCCTGGTCTCGGCCCGTTGTCGATGATCGAATACATGGGGCTGAACCAGCTACGGCATATCGATTCCACCGAAACCGGCGGGTCGTCCTATCTGATGCATATCGGCCATGCGGCGGACGCCATCGCCGCCGGCAAGTGCAGCGTGGCGCTGATCACCCTGGCAGGCCGTCCACGGGCGGACGGGATGGCGACGGGCACCAAGCCGCGCAATTACGGCGCCGACGCCCCCGATGTGCCGTTCGAATTCATCTACGGGCCGACCGTCGTGAACATGTACGGCATGGCGGCGCGCCGCCACATGCACCAGTTCGGCACCACCAGCGAGCAGCTTGCCTGGGTCAAGGTCGCCGCCTCGCACCACGCGCAGTACAACCCGCACGCCGTGCTGCGCGATGTCGTGACGGTGGAGGACGTTCTGAACTCGCCGATGATCGCCGACCCGCTGCACCGCCTAGACTGTTGCGTGATCTCCGACGGCGGCGGCGCCTTCATCGTTGTTAGCAAGGAAGTTGCCGACAGCCTGGACCGTGAATGCGTCAAGATACTGGGCCAGGGCGAAACCTCGAAGAACCTCAATGCCGGCCAGGTCGATCTCACTTTCACCGGCGCGCGCTGGTCAGGGCCGCGGGCGTTCGAGGAAGCCGGCGTCACCCCCGCGGATATCGATTATGCCTCGATCTACGATTCCTTCACGATCACCGTGATCGAAACGATCGAGGACCTGGGCTTCTGCCCGGTCGGCGAAGGCGGCCGGTTCGTCATGGACGGCAACCTGATTTCCGGGGTCGGCAAGCTGCCCTTCAACACCGATGGCGGCGGGCTGTGCAACAACCACCCGACCAACCGCGGCGGGCTGACCAAGGTGCTGGAAGCCGTGCGCCAGTTGCGCGGCGAGGCGCATCCGAAAGTGCAGGTCCCGGATTGCCGGCTTGCGCTGGCCCATGGCACCGGCGGATCGATCGGGTCCCGTATGGGCAGTTCCACCGTTATCCTGGGGAGGGCCGACGCATGAGCAAGGAACGCGTCATTCCATCGCCGCCGATGAGCGTCGAACACAAGGAATTCTGGGAAGCCTGCAGCGAAGGCAGGCTGATGGTGCCGCGCTGTCGGGATACGGGACAGTTCTTCTGGTACCCGCGCAAGGTCAGCCCCTTCACGCTGAGCAACAATGTCGATTGGGTGGAAGCATCCGGCAAGGGCACGATCTACACCTTCTCGATCATGCGGCGGACGGACCCGCAATACGCCATCGCCTATGTGACACTGGCGGAGGGCGTGACGGTGATGACCAATCTCGTGGATTGCGATTTCGACTCGCTGGCCATCGGCCAGGCGGTCGAACTGGCTTTCCGCGATAGCGAGGACGGCCAGAAGGTTCCCGTTTTCAGGCCTGCGGGCTAGCCGCGCGATGCTGCAGGGCCTGCGCACGACCGTCTATCATGTCCGCGACCTCGACAGATCGAAGGCGTGGTTTTCCGAACTGCTGGGGTTTGGCCCCTATTTCGACCAGCCCTTCTATGTCGGTTTCGATGTCGGCGGGTATGAACTGGGGCTCCTGCCGGCGGAACCGGACGAACTGCCCGGCGCCGTGACCTATTGGGGCGTTGAAAATATCGAGGAAGCGGTTGCGGCGCTGATCGACAGGGGCGCCAATGCGGCGGACCCCGTTACGGATGTCGGCGAAGGCATACGGCTGGCCACGGTCCGCGACCCGCAGGGCAATCTGCTGGGACTCATCGAGAACCCGAACTTCAGTCTGAAAAGCTAACGGCGCGAAAACCAGCGCCGCCACGGCTGATGGCAGATTGCGAGGATGGCCCAGAAGCACGAACCCCACAGGATCAGCAGGATATAGAAAACATCCTTGGACCAGGCCATCCAGAGCAGCAGCGGCAGAATGACCATGATCAGGCCAAGTACGGAAAGAACGCGTTGTTCCCTGACTGAAAACATTCTCTGTTTCCCATAATGGTATACGGGTGCTGTCCCGTTTAGATCATATGGGAACGTATCGGGCAATCCTTGGCCCGATAGAAAGAATTAACGGGATTTCAACCGATTCCTGTTGGATAGGGAGTTACCGAAAAGCGGGTTCCCTGTATTGAACCCGCAACGTAAATACGGCAAGTTCGCGCGAAATATCCATCCGCCGTGACAGAGTGCCCGAAGGGAATTTCAGATGAGCGAAATCGAGTACGACCTGATCGTCATTGGCGGCGGACCGGGTGGCTATGTCGCAGCCATCCGCGCAGCCCAGCTTGGCATGAAAGTCGCCTGCGTCGAAAAACGCGCGACGCTGGGCGGGACCTGCCTGAATGTCGGCTGCATCCCGTCGAAGGCGCTGCTCCATGCCTCGGAAATGGTGCACGAGGCCGAGACGAATTTTGCCAAGATGGGGATCACCGCCAAGGGGATCTCGGTCGATGTGGCCAAGATG
>JAQCHR010000447.1 GCA_027619655.1 Pseudomonadota bacterium | reverse complement strand
CCCTGCAGGCCGCTGCCGCTCCGGCTCACGATCCGGGCGCGTTCGAAGGCGAGGCCCAGCCGGTTCTGCCGCCGCCGGGACCGCTTGCGGCCGCGCAACGCGCCTATCAAAAAGACGACGCCGAGCGCCGCTACCGCAATCAGTCCGTAGATGTGCAGATTATCAACGATGATCCGATTATAACCCGAGTCTCGTTTCGTCAAACAGTCCCGTGAGGGAAATTTTTCGCCGGCTCAGGACGGCCGGTCGCCGCGCACCAGGATTCGGCGCAAATGGCGGTGCTGGCTCCTGTCGAAATCGAACCCCGCCTTGTGCATGGCGGAGCGGTTGTCGATGATCAGCATGTCGCCGACCTGCCATTCATGCACGAAGTGGAATTCCGGCCTGATTGCCGTCTGCAGCAGGTCTTCCAGGAAGTCCTGGGTTTCCTGCGGCTCCATGCCGATGATCCGCTCGGTCTTGGCCTTGTGGAACCAGATTGCCTTGGTGCCGGTGTCCGGATGGGTGCGGACCAGCGGTTGGATCGTCGGCGGCTTGGTCGATGCCTTCTGCGCCTTGACGATGTCCGGGTTGGCGCCTTCCATCCGGGCGCTGCTGATCAGCGTGTTTTCCGTCTTCATGTCGACGATCTGGCGGCGTTTTTCTTCGGGCAGCGATTCATAGGCCGCGCGCATGTTGCAGACCGCCGTGCCGCCGCCGCTGTCCGGCAGTTCCACCGCATACAGCATGGTGAATTTCGGCGGGTATTCCTGGTTGGTATGGTCCGTGTGCCAGGTGGCGTTGTTGGCGACCTTGGCCGGCTTGCCGTCCGACGCCTTGTGCCGGTTCGACAGCACGCTGATCAGCGGATGCCCCTCGACCAGATAGAGCCGGTTCTGGTCCTCCATCAACTCGCCGAACTGTTCCGCCGTCGCCTGGTACTGGGCGGGGGTGAGGATATTACCCCGGATCGCGACGGCGACATTTTCCAGCAGCGCGTCATAGACGGTGTCGAAGGTCGCCTTGTCCATCGGTTTGGTCAGGTCTACGCCGGTGATGATGGCGCCGACATGGTCTTTCAGTTTCTGGACTTTGATGGCGGGTTCCCTGGCGAGCACGTTCATGGTCTTCCTCCCAGAAGATGGCGGTGGTCAACGGTGCTGAATGAATGCTGGCGGCAAGCTTAGCGCGGGAACATGGCCCCGCGCAAATCCCTGCCGCGCCGGGGTCGCGTCAACCCCGGGCGTCGCGGATCGCGCGCCAGATGCGTTCCGGGGTCGCGGGCAGGTCGAGATAGGTCACCCCCAGCGGCGACAGCGCGTCGATGATCGCGTTCATCGTGGCCGGCATCGCGCCGACCGTGCCCGCTTCGCCAGCGCCCTTCGCGCCCAGCGGGTTGGTCGGGGTCGGCACCGGGTGGCTTTCCACCGCGAAATCGCAGAAATCATCGGCGCGCGGCATGGCGTAATCCATGAAGGAACCGGTCAGCAGCTGCCCGCTCTGCGGGTCATAGGCGATGTCCTCCTTCAGGATCTGCCCCACGCCCTGGGCGATGCCGCCATAAATCTGCCCCTTGAGCAGCAGCGGATTGATTACCGTGCCCACATCATCGACGACAGAATAGCGCTGCATCGACACCGCGCCGGTATCGGGGTCGATCTCGACCTCGCAGACATGGGTGCCGTTGGGGAAGTTGGAGACCTCGGGCACGAAGGTGCCGGTCTCGCTGAACCCGGGCTCGATATCCTTCGGCAGGGCGGTCATCATGAAGGCGGATCGCGCCACCTCGCGCAGCCCGACAGAGCGGTCGGTGCCCGCCACGGTGAATTTCCCTGCCGCGAACTCGATATCGGATTCCGATGTTTCCAGCATGTGGGCTGCGATCCGCTTGCCCTTGGCGATGATCTTCTCCGCCGCCAGCACGATGGCCGACCCGCCCATGGAGGTGGAGCGCGACCCGAAGGTGCCGATGCCGAAGGTCACCCGGTCGGTATCGCCCTCGACGACGCGGATATCCTCCATCTCCATGCCCAGGTGCTCGCTCAGGATCTGCTTGTAGATCGTGTCATGCCCCTGGCCGTGCGAGACCGTACCGATATACAGCGTCGCGCTGCCCGAAGGTTCGAAGCGCAGTTCCGCGACCTCCTGCATGCTGCGGCCGCCGGCCTGTTCGATGGTGCAGGAAAACCCGATGCCGCGCAGTTTCCCGCGCGATGCGGCTTCCGCCCGGCGCGCCTCGAACCCGGCCCAGTCGGCCATGGCGAGCGCCTTGTCCATGATGGTTTCGAATTCGCCGCTGTCATATTTGAAGGTCAGCCCGGTCTGGTAGGGCATGGCGTCGGCGGGGATCATGTTGCGCCGGCGGATCTCGACCCGGTCGATGCCCATTTCCCGCGCCGCCGTATCGATCAGCCGCTCGATCACATAGGCCGCCTCGGGTCGCCCGGCGCCGCGATAGGGGCTGGTCGGGTTCATGTTGGTGAAGGCGCCGGTGACCGCGACATGGATCGCCGGCGTCGTGTACACCCCCGCCAGCGTGCCGACATTGCCGATGCCCGGTTGCGGCCCCATCGTCGCCAGGTAGGCGCCGACATTGACGGTCGTCTTCACCCGCAGCGCCAGGAAATCGCCGTCCCTGCTGAGCGCCAGTTCGGCATCGGTGACATTGTCGCGGGCATGTTCGTCGCTGGCGAAGGATTCCGAGCGGTCGCAGGCCCATTTGACCGGCCGGCCGATCTTGCGCGAGGCCCAGAGCGTCAGCGGATATTCCACATAGGTGCCGCCCTTCATGCCGAAACTGCCGCCGACATCGTTGGAATGGACGCGGAACTGGTGTTCCGGCAGGTGGAAGAAATTCTCCGCCAGGTCGCGGCGCAGTCCGTGCGTCCGCTGCACCCCGGCATAGACCGTATAGGTATCGGCCAGCGGATCGTAGCTTGCGTTGCAGCCGCGCGGTTCCATGGAGACCGTGGCGACCCGGTTGATGACGATATGCTGTTTCACCACATGGTCGGCTTTTGCGAAGCCGGCTTCCGTTGCTGCCGCGTCGCCGACCGTGAACAGGAAGGCCTCGTTTTCCGGGCAGTCGTCCCACAGCGTGCCGGATTCGCCATTGGCGGCGGTCGCGGTATCGGCGATGACCGGCAGGGGGTCGTATTCGACCGCGATCATTTCCGCCGCGTCGCGCGCCTGCAGCAGCGTTTCCGCCACGATGATGGCGACCGGGTCGCCGACGATACGCACCCGTTCCGGCTGCATGGCCGGATGGGACGGGCGGTACATGGGCGATCCGTCGCGCCTTGTCAGGTTCGGCACCGCGCAGTTGATCACCCCCAGCCCGTCGGCGGCGTAATCCGCCCCTGTCAGCAC
>JAQCHR010000446.1 GCA_027619655.1 Pseudomonadota bacterium | reverse complement strand
GGGCTCTACTCCGGAGAATGGACCCACCCTACATTTAGTAGGTGTGGGTAACAACCGGATAGGCAAGATACGTTCCAGTATTTATATGCGAAGCGATGACTTCCGATGCCCTGCCGTTTCCGATTGCGCCGCCACGGCGCGTCCGGCGCACCGGTTTCGCTTCGCATCCGTGCGGGGCGACGCTATGCTTCGCGCAAAAGGAAACCGGAGGGCCGCATGGCGAACCAAATGGATGGCCTCGTCGCCGTCGTCAAAAGAGACTGCCCGACCTGCGAGCTGGTCGCACCCATATTGAAGCGGCTGGCGGAAACGGGCGTTCCGTTCATCGTCTACACCCAGGATGACCCCGCCTTCCCGGAAGGCATCACCGGGGTTGTGGACGACACCACGCTGCAGCAGTCCTTCCTGCACGATATCGAATTCGTACCGACCCTGATCCGCCGGGAAAAAGGCAAGGAGGTCGAACGGACCTTCGGCTGGAACCGGGAGGACTGGGAAAAACTGACCGGTATCCAGGGGCTGGGCGAAGGGCTGCCGGCAAACCGGCCCGGCTGCGGGTCGAAAAGCGTCGAGCCCGGCGTGCATGAGCTGCTGCAGGCGCGTTATGGCGAAGTGCCGATGAAGGCGCGCAAGATCACCTATTCGAGCTGGGATGACCCGATCGAGCAGGCCTTCGGCCGTGGCTGGACCGACGGGCTGCCGGTCGTGCCACCGACTGATGAACGCATCCTGCGCATGCTGCAGGGCACGCCGCGCAAGCCGGACGAGATCGTCGGCATCATCCCGCCGGACATGAAGGAATGCACGGTCGAGAAAGTGGCGATCAACGCGGTCATGGCGGGCTGCCTGCCGGAATACATGCCGGTGGTGCTGGCGGTTGTCGAAGCGGCGCTGGACCCGAAATTCTGCATGCACGGGCTGCTGTGCACGCTCAGCTATTCCGGACCGGTGATCGTCGTCAACGGCCCGATTACCAAACGGATCGGCATGAACTGGGGGCATAACTGCCTCGGCCAGGGCAACCGCGCCAACGCCACCATCGGCCGCACCCTGCAGCTCATCATCCGCAATGTCGGCGGCGGGCGGCCGGGCGAGATCGACCGGGCGGTGTTCGGCAATCCCGGCAAGTTCACCTACTGCTTCGCCGAGGACGAAACCGACGCGACCTGGACGCCGCTGCACATCGCGCGCGGCTGCAAGCCGGGCAGCAACGCGGTCACCCTGCACCAGGGGCACGGGCTGACCAGCTTTTCCGACAACCGGTCGCGCACCGGCGAGGAACTGGCGCGGTCGCTGGCGATGCAGCTGGTCAACGACATCCACCCCAAGGTCGTGCAGACGCCCAACGTGATCCTGTGCATCTCGCCGGAACATTACCGCATCTTCGAACAGGATGGCTGGGACCGGGCGAAGACCGAGGACAAGCTGCACGAATACCCCACCCGCCCCGGCAAGGACCTGGTACAGGGCGCGCATGGCGTGCCCGAAGGCGTCTCGCCGGAAAAGATGAAGGACATGATGCCGAAATTCTGGCGCGACCACGGCCTGCTGATCGTGCGTTGCGGCGGTACCGCCGGGCTGTTGTCCGCCATTATCGGCGGCTGGAGCGGCGGCCGGAATCACGACGAAATCCAACCCGTAACCAAGGAGTTCTGAGCATGGTAGAAGAATTGTTCATGCGGGACCCGACGAGCGAGGCGTCATCGACGCTGCGCACGCCGGTGCCGTTTCCCGCCGATATCACAGGCAAGACCATCGCGCTGCTGGACATCGCAAAGGAACGCAGCGACGAGTTCCTCGACACGCTGGAAACCCGCTTCGTCTCGCAGGGCTTCATCGTGAAGCGCTACCGCAAGGCCAGCAATTCCAAGAACGCCGCGCAGGACATCGTCCAGGCCATCGTCAGCGAAGCCGACATCGTCGTCGAAGGGCTCGCGGACTGAGGCTCGTGTACGTCGTGCAGTCTGCATGACATCAACACGCTCGACAAACTCGGCATTCCCGGCGTCATCGTCGCCACCACGGAGTTCATGCCCGCGGCGGCCTCGCAGGCCAAGTCGCTCGGCTTCGAACCGGCAATCAAATGGGTCCCGCACCCGATCCAGAACCGCACGAAGGCCGAACTGGCGGCCATCGCCGACGCGGTCTACGAACCGATCCTGGAAACATTACGGGGTGCGACAAAACAGAATTAACGATATGCCTGCCTGTCGCGCGACGGATTTGCGCGGCGGGCGGGCCGTTACGCCGCGTCCAGCAACTGCCTGATGGTCTGTGCCAGCACCGTCCGCCGGTACGGCTTTGGCAGGAAGGCAATGGTGTCATCTTCGCCGCCGGAAGCAGCCACCATGGTCGTCGTGGTGCCGGATGTAAAAAGAATCCGGACATTCGGATAGCGCTCGCGCACAATTCCGGCGACGTCTTTGCCATTCATGCCGTGCGGCATCATGAGATCGGTAATCAGCAGATCCAGTGGTGGCAGATCATCCAGCATGGCCATGGCGGCAGGCCCGTCACCCGCCGACGCCACCTGATAACCCAGCGCCTTCAACGCCGCCGTCAGGTTATCGCGGACATCCGGATCGTTCTCGACCACGAGCACATTCTCCGTGCCGCTTGGCTGGAACCTGATCGTCGCCGGCGCCGATGGTTTATGTCGCGGCAGATGTTTTGGCAGCGGCAGGTAAAGACGGATCGCCGTGCCGTCGCCAGGATTGCTGTCAATCGTGACATGGCCATCGGACTGCTTGACGAACCCGTACACCATACTCAGCCCCAGGCCGCTGCCCTTGCCGGCTTCCTTCGTCGTGAAGAAGGGTTCAAATACATGCCGGCGCACATCCGCGGGCATGCCGGACCCCGTGTCGGTCACGGTTATGACGACATAGGAACCGGGCGTCAGACCCTCCCAGCAGATCATGTGGTCCGTGGTGAAATCGGCATTTTCCGTCACAATGGTGATTTTGCCGCCATCGGGCATGGCGTCACGTGCGTTGATTGCCAGGTTGAGCAACGAATTTTCAAGCTGTCCGGGGTCGATCACGATCCGGTTCAGGTCTGCCGCAAGACGACAATCGATTTCGACATGATCCCCCAGCGTCCGCCGCATCAGCTCGCTGAGTTCCTGAATCAGGTTGTTGGTGTCGGTATATTCCGGGCGAAGCGCCTGTTTGCGCGAAAAGGCCAGTAGACGCTGGGTCAGGTCCGCGCCGCGAAGGGTCGCCCGCAGCGCTCCGTCCTTCAAAGACCCCAGCGTCGTACCGGGTTCAATATAGTCATCCATAAATTCCAGGTTCCCCAGAATCACGGCCAGCAGATTGTTGAAGTCATGGGCAATCCCACCGGTAAGCTGCCCCACCATTTCCATCTTCTGCGA
>JAQCHR010000445.1 GCA_027619655.1 Pseudomonadota bacterium | reverse complement strand
CGGGGCTGGCGCGACGTTGCGGCGGGTTTCGCCGCGCGGTCGCGCAGGCTGCCGCCGCCGCGCAGCACGACCGGTTCCGTCCCGTCGGTCCTGACGGTTTCCATGGTGCTGCCGCGATAGACGATGACATCGGCGTCGGCGTCGGCGGCTGCGAAACCGAGGGCCAGCAGTATTGTTGCCGCAATGAGGGCGATTGCCATGATGGGTCTCCCGTACTGTGTTGCGCGCCGCTGCCCCGCCGCCGCATGGTTAAGGACGGGTTAAGTTTATCCGGCATTCGCGGCAAATGCCATCTTCCGGCAAAGGCTTGCGTCCGGCTGCCCGATGCGGAGAATACGCGCCGTATCCAACAGGAAAGCGCCGCCCGCCATGCATACCCGCTATCTGGAAGACTTCACCCCCGGCGAGATATTCCGCACCCGCGGGATGACGATGGACGAATCGGCGATCATGGATTTCGCCCGGCAATACGATCCGCAGCCGATCCATATCGACAAGCCGGCGGCCGAAGCGGGGCCTTTCCAGGGGCTGATCGCGTCCGGCTTCCACACCCATTCGGTGGTTTTCCGGCTGTGGATGGACCTCGGGTTGCTCTGGGGATCGAGCCTGGGCGGGCCTGGCGCGGACGAGTTGCGCTTCACTGCCCCGGTGCGGCCCGGCGATACGCTGCGGGCGGAAGTCGAAATCCTGGATGTCACCCCGTCGCGGTCGAAACCGGACCGCGGCGTGGTGCGCTACCGCATGACCGGGTTGAACCAGCGTGACGAAACGGTGCTGTCGGTGGTCTCCATCACCTTCGTGAAGTGCCGGCCCAGAGGCTGAGTCGGCTAGAAGCGCAAATCCACCCGCGGTTGTTCCGAATCAGTTCCGGCCACACTGCCGGCGGCGCAGAGGAACAGGCGGGATTCGTCGATCTTGTGGCGCGCGATCAGGTCGTCCTTGACCGCTTCGTTGCGCTGTCGGGCGAGGGCGAGCAGGTCGCTTTCGAGCACTGTGATCTGTTCCACGGGCGCGGGCGCGGCGGCCGGCGCCGTTGGGGCCGCCTTTTTTTCGGCGGCTTTGCGGGCCGCCTCCTCCTGCATCCGGGCCAGCAGCGCCGCGCGGTCCGGCTCGGTCACCTGGGCGCAGATGGTCAGCCGCACCTGCGGCCGTTCGCCCAGCAGCTTCGCCACATTGTCGAGATGGGTTGCCGCGGCGGGCAACAGCGCCGATTCGCCCGCGGCGAAGGGGACGGGTTCGATCATCAACTGAGTGTTCCCGGCGGAATCCACGACCGTCAGGATCAGCCCGCCAATCGGGAAGGCGACCTTCAGAAGGGTCGTCATGGTCGACTTGATCGCACCGCCTATCGCCTGGTTGACCGCGTTGCTGAAATCGAATTGCGGGTTCGTGATATCACCCTGCACCGGCACGCTCAGCCGGATCATGTCGTTGCTGTCGCGCAGCAGGGTCAGCGCGGCGACGATATCGTCCAGCGCGAATTGCCCGATGGCGAGTTCGGCGCCGTCCGGATCCGCTTGCCGGACGGTGACTTGCTGACCATCAAGCGTTCCGGTGGCCTTCATGTCCATGCCGCCATCCGCGGCGAGTGTGACCTGCAGGTCGACGGCGGGGGATGCCGCCGACACGATTTTCACAGTCATGTCTTGCGCGCTGTAGGCCAGGGCGCCCGTCTCGACGGCGCCTTTCAGATCAAGCGTATCGCCACCCTGCCCGGGGCCGAACACGGCGCGGTCCTTGAAACCGGCCTTTGCGCCGGACAGCGTCATTCCGGTCGCGAGCGTTTCGATGGAGACGTCGTCCAGTTGCAGCGCGCCGTCGGCCGTTATGGATGGCGTCGCGTCCGCGGTCTGAATGGCGAGGGCGCCGTTCCAGGCCAAGTCCGCGCGGGCGCTGCCACCGGGTTGCAGGGGGGCTGTGAGGGCTCCCGCTGTCAGGGCGATCCCGCCGCGCAGCGAAAACCGGCCATCATCGCCGAAGCCGAGTGTGGTGTCGGTCGCCTTCAGCGACAGCGTGCCTGCGGTAAGCGGCCGGTCATGGCCGGGCAGGTTCGCGCGCAGCCCGTTGGCGTTCATGGCGCCGGTCAGCTTCACCGCGAGGGTCGGGCGGAAGGTGATCGCGGCGTCGATGTCATTCAGCGCCATCGCGGTCAGTGTCAGCGGGCCTGCCGGCCGGTCAGGAAGAGTGAGACGGATTCCGTCCGCCTTGAGCGCGCCGCTGACGCGCAGCGTATCGCCGCCATCGGTGCGAAACCGCAGTTCGGTCGCCAGCGTCGCATCGAGGGCCGGCAGCCCGCCCTGCGGCAGCAGCGCCAGGATCGGGCCCAGTTTGATCCCTTCGGATTGCAACGAGAAATCGAAGCCGGGTTGCGGCTGGAAGGGCATCGCCGTGCCATCGATATGCAACTTGCCGCCGGGCAGGACGAAATCGGCGGTAATGTCGCCCGCCGAATCCTCCGCCCACATCAGGAAGGGTTTGCCGTTTCCGGCATCGATCGCCAGTGTTTCGACATTCCCGTTCGCATGCAGGTTGATTTTTGAATCGCTGATTTCCAGGTGATCGATCCCGCTACGCCAGCCGGAATCCGTTTCAGCCGAATCGGTTCCGGCCGGAAGCGCGAATCCGGCGATCCGCAATGGCCCGTCCAGGTCGATATCCAGTGCCGCGCCGTCGATGCTGACCTGCCGCAGGTAGATGCGCTTGCGCCAGATCGCGCGGTTTTCGATTTCCACGAACAACCGCTGCACCGTTGCGCCCCGGCCCTCGGCACCCTGCAGCGTGAGGTCCCGGATGGTCAGCCTGCCGGTGAACGGGTTATAGTCGACATCTGAAATCGTCGCCGTCCGGCCCTTTTCCGGCGCTTCGATGGCGGCAATCAGCCCGTATTGTATCGCAAAGGGCAGCAGGACAAGGCCCGCAAGGCCAAAGGACAGCAGGGCCGCGGCGGCGATCAGCCATTTGCGGCGTCGCACCAGAAAATTCCGGAAACTCATGGAGACTCGCGTGCAATGGGCAGGTCCGAACCTATATTGGTACGGTTGCCCCAATGCGCCAGTGCCTGCCGGGTATTCACCGCGCCATGACGTTATCCCGATGCGCAGTGTTAACGATTTGGTCATGGTAATGGCCCAGAACTATGGCGAAGTGAGGCCTGAATATGGCAAACTCTGCTTGAGGGTATTTTCGGTCGGTGGCATAGTGCCGACAGTTCGCGAATAGAGGGGGAGACGGTGTTGATCCAAAGACTTAGCGTCGCATCGACATTGCGTATCGGCAGTACGGTTGCCCTGTTGGCCGGCTGCGCCGTTCTGTTCCAGCCACAATCCGCAAGCGCGGCAAGTTGCCTGTATCCGGAAACACTGACCCGCGCGGCGCCCGGTTATGACT
>JAQCHR010000012.1 GCA_027619655.1 Pseudomonadota bacterium | reverse complement strand
CGGCGGGTGCGGCCTTTTTTGTGCCCTACCAGTATTCCGCCATCAGCACCTTTGCCCATTCCGGCTCCTCGACGACCCCACGCACCTGAAAACCGGTCATATAGGGTTTGATGTCGAGCACCGGGGTACCGTCGATGGCGTCCAGGCCCTGCACGGTGATTTCCGTGCCTTCGACCTTCACCAGCCGGCAGACCGTGACGCCGATCCGGTTCGGCCGCACGCGGCCGCGCTGGGCGAAGATGCCGACCTTCGGCCAGTCGGTATTGCCGCGCGGGTGGCGGGCGACATACTGGATGTCGTCTTCCGACACGCGGTCGAAATGGAACACCACCTCGATATGGGAAAACGCATCCAGCCCGGCCAGCGATTCCGCCGTGAAGCGGGAAGCATCCAGCGCGACCACCGCCGTTTCGCGATCCCAGTCATCGTCGGTCGGTTCGGCCCTGCCGCCAACGACCGTGCCCACCGCCTGCAGTTCGATTTTCATGCCGTCCCCCCCTATAAATTCCCGCTCACACAATCCAGGAAAATACCCTTCAGCGCCGCCGCGTCCACCGGAACCGGATTACCGGGCGCGGTCGGGTCCTTTGCGGCGGCCGCCGCCAGCGCATCCGCATCGTCTTCCGGCACCCCCGCTTCGGCGAAGCTGTGCGGGATGCCGAGTGTCCGGCGCAACGCCAGAACCCATTCCATCACTGCGTCGAACCCGGGATCGGGCAGCCCCAGCAGTTGCGCCAGCCGCATCATGCGATCCTCAATGGCGGGCCGGTTGAATTTCAGCACATAGGGCAGCACCACCGCATTCGCGAGTCCGTGATGCACGCCGTACATCGCCCCTGCCGGATGGCTGATCGAATGCACCGCGCCCAGCCCCTTCTGGAAGGCGGTCGCGCCCATCGAGGCCGCGACCAGCATATGCGCCCGCGCGGCCATGTTCGCGCCATCCGCATAGGCCGCCGGCAACCAGTCATGTACCAGCCGCAGCCCTTCCAGCGCGATGCCATCCGCCATCGGATGGAAGCCCGGCGCGCAGAGTGCCTCGATGCAATGCGCCAGCGCATCCATGCCGGTCGCCGCGGTGATATGCGGCGGCAGGCCGAGCGTCAGTTCCGGGTCGGCAATCACCACGCCGGGCATCATGGTCGGGTGGAAGATGATCCGCTTGGTCGCCGTGTCCTGGTCGATGATGACCGCGGCACGGCCGACCTCCGACCCCGTCCCCGCCGTGGTCGGCACGGCCACGACCGGCGCGACGCCGGCGGGATCGACACGCTTCCAGTTGTCGCCCGCATCCTCGTAATCGAACAGCGGCCGGGTCTGCCCGGTCATCAGTGCGATGGCCTTGGCCGCGTCGATGGCGCTGCCGCCGCCGAAGGCGATCACGCCGTCATGCCCGCCGCCACGATAGGCCGCAACGCCATCCGTCACATTGCGGCCGACCGGGTTGCCCTGTATTGCGGCGAACAGCCCGGTCGGCATGTCCGCCGCCGCGTTGGCATCCAGCGCATCGCGCACCATTGGTAGCCCCGCCAGCCCCGGATCGGTCACCAGCAGCGGCTTTGTCATGCCGAGTGCGCGGCAGGCCCGCGCCAGTTCGCGGATGCGCCCCGGCCCGAAGCGTACCTGCGTCGGGTAGTTCCAGTTCCCGCGCAGGGTTGACGGGTCGATGGTCGCCAGGCTCATGTCTGCGTCCTCAGGTGAAAGGATTTCGGCCGGGTCAGTTGCTCGAAACCAAGCGGCGACAGGGTACAGCCACGTCCGGAATTTTTCACCCCCGTCCAGGCCAGCGCCGGGTCCAGGTAATCGCAGCGGTTCATGAACCAGGTGCCGGTTTCGACCTGTTCGCCTATGGCCAGCGCCGCGGCTTCATCGCGCGTCCAGACCGCCGCCGTCAGGCCGTAATCGCTATCGTTCATCAAAGCAATGGCTTCCGCGTCCGAGCGGACCTTCATCAACCCCACGACCGGGCCAAAGCTTTCCTCGCGCATCACCCGCATCGAATGATCGACATCGATCAGGACCTGCGGCGCCATATACGGCGTGCCCGGCTTTTCGGCGGGGAAGGTTTTCGGATCGACCATAGCCCGCGCCCCCGCCCGGACCGCCTCGACGACCTGGCCGCGCACGAAATCGGCGGCGGAGGCACGGACCATGGGGCCGAGCGTCGTTTCCCGGTCGCGCGGGTCGCCCAGCCGGTAACGCCGCGCCATGAGGATCAGCCCGGCGGCGAAATCGTCGTAGACATCCGCATGCACGTAAATGCGCTCGATCCCGCAACAGGATTGCCCGGCGTTGAAGAACGCACCTTCGGCCAGGTTCTCGACCGCATGGTCGATATCCGCATCGTGCCGCACATAGGCCGGGTCCTTGCCGCCCAGTTCCAGCCCCGCGCCGCTGAAACCACCCGCCAGCGCCTGCCGCACCGCATGTCCACCGGCGACCGACCCGGTGAAGGCGGTAAAATCCGCCGCGCGCATCATCACTGCCGCCCCCGCATGGGACAGGTGCAGCGGCTGGTAGACGCCTTCCGGCAGCCCGGCCTGCGCCAGCGCGGCAGCCAGGCGTTCCGCCGTCAGCGGCGTCTGGTGCGACGGTTTCAGGATCACCGTATTGCCCGCCAGCAGCGCCGGCCAGACCGCGTTGACCGCTGTCAGATACGGGAAGTTCCAAGGCGCCGCGACGAACACCAGCCCCAGCGGCACCCGCCGGATGAAGCGGGTGAATCCCCGGTGCGGCGCGGGCGTGATATCGGCAAGCGCCGCCGGGGCGATGGCGACCATGTGGCGCGCCCGCTCAACGAATCCCGAAACTTCCCACGGCGCCTGGGTGATGGGCCGCCCCATCTGCCAGGTCAGTTCCTGCGCAATGGCATTGGTGTCCATGGAGAAGTTCTCCGCCGCCCGGGCAAGGATCGCGCAGCGTTCCCGCAACGGCGTGCTGCGCCAGGCGGCGCTGGCGTGTGCGGCGCGATCCAGCGCGGCAGCGATTTCCGCGTCGTCCGCCAGCGGCCGTTCGACGAAGACCCGCCCGTCGATGGGCGAAATGCATTGCACGGTTTCGGTCATGGGATCAGCCGCGCTCGAACATGCGACGACGGTCGAAATCGGTGACATGGCGGTCGCTTTCCGCCTGCTCCCACCGCGCCGCATGCAGGTAGTGATCGACTACGTCATCGCCCAGCCCCGCGCGCAGTTCGGGGCATCCGTCCAGCGCGTCGATGGCATCGCGCAGGGTTCGGGGCACTTCCGGGACGTCGTCCCGCGCATAGATATCGCCGCTGATCATCTCCGGCGGCTCCAGCCCTGCCTCGATCCCGTGCAGCCCTGCGGCGATGGTCGCGGCGAAGGCCAGATAGGGATTGCAGTCGGCGCCGGGAATCCGGCATTCCACACGCAACCCCGGACCGCCCCCGACCAGCCGATAGCCGGCGGTGCGGTTGTCGCGGCTCCAGGCGATGCGGGTTGGCGCGAAGGTGCCGGACAGAAAGCGTTTATACGCATTGACCGAAGGCGCGAAGAACGGCATCAGCGCCGGGCTGAGCGCCATCTGCCCCGCGATCCAGTGGCGGAAGGTTTCGGACAGGCCTGCCGGATCGGCGCAAATCGGCGCGCCGCTTTCCACATCCCAAAGGGACGTATGGATATGGCAGGAATTCCCCGCCAGATCGTTGTCGAACTTGGCCATGAAGGTGACCGCCTTGCCCTGCGCCCAGGCGATTTCCTTCACCCCGTTCTTGTAGATCACGTGCCGGTCCGCCATTTCCAGCGCGTCTGCATAGCGCAGGTTGATTTCCGCCTGGCCCGGTCCCCATTCGCCCTTGGAAAACTCGATGGGGATCGCCGCCCCTTCCATGGCGTTGCGGATGGCGCGGATCAGGCCTTCCTCCTTGGTGGTCTGGAAGATGTGATAATCCTCGATATAGCGCCCGGCGGTGCGCAACCCGGCATAGCCCTTGTCGGACGCGGATTCGTAGCTTTCATCGAAAATGTAGAATTCCAGCTCGGACCCCATCCTGATGTCCAGCCCGACATCGCGCGCCCGCGCGACCTGCCGTTTCAGCATGGCGCGCGGGCTGTGCGGCAGTTCGTTGCCGGCGGCATCGACGCAGTCGCCGATTACCAGCGCGGTCGCCTCCAGCCAGGGAATCCGGCGCAGGGTCGACATATCGGGCCGAACCCCGAAATCGCCATAGCCCGTATCCCAGCTCGCCGCCGCGAAGCCGGGGACCGGCTCCATTTCCATATCAACCGTCAGCAGGTAGTCGCAGACATGCATTTCATGCACGGCGTGATCGAGGAAATACCGCCCGGTGATCCGCTTGCCGATCAACCGCCCCTGCATGTCGGGGAAGCAGACCAGCACCGTATCGATCTCGCCGCCTTCAACCAGCCGCGTCAGTTCCGCAATATCGAGATTTCCGGCCATGGTATCCCCGCTGTGCTGCCGCCCCATTTTTGCGACGGGGTAGGTGCCGGACGCAAGGGGAAGTTTCCGGCAAAACCCCGTTCAGTTTTCCTGCGCCAACCGGCGCAGCGCATCCAGCTGTCCGTAAATCACCAGGCGGTCCCCCGCCAGCAGGACCTGCCGCGCCCTGGGCGCCGCGATCCAGTCGTGATCCCGCTCGATTCCCAGGATACGGAATCCACTTTCGGGAATGCCGGTATCGCCGATTGACTGCCCCACCAAAGGCGATCCCGATTCCAGGATCAGCTTGACCAGCCCGTAGCCCTCGATCAGGTGGAGCAGTTCATCGACGGAGCCTTCCTCGAACAGCGTCGTCGCCCCCAGCCGCCGTTCGACGAATTCCTCCCATTTCCCGGCCAACCCGGTCCGGGTGGCCAGGAAATAGAGGAGGATGACGCCGACCAAGAGGACGGCAATGCTCAGCGGCAGGATCTCGATATCCGTGGAAACGAAGGAGGTCGTTGTTGTGATGATCATCGTGACGATCCCGGCATTGCCCAGGATCATCATCCAGCTGACGATCTGACGCCGGGTCGGGTGATTGACGACCAGTTCGGCTTCGCGCGTGGTGAACCCCGTGCCGGTGAACGCCGACAGCGCCTGGAACTTAGCCCGGTTGTAGCTGATGCCCGTCATCGTCAGGGCAGTGGCGCCGGCGCGGACGATCATCATCGACACCAGAATCGCCAGCAGCGTCGGCCCGAGAATATAAAGACCGCTCATTTCCTAACTCTCCATAAAGGGATTCTCCGCGTTATTTTCGCCGGTTCCCGATAGAAGAGCAAACTGCAGGCAAGCTTCAGGGAGGTATAGCCCATGCGGCCGGTCTGCGGCTTGGACCAGACTATGCGCTCAGCGTCTGGACAATCGCGCGCAGCTTGATGCGGCGGTCCGTCGGCGGGTAATCGCCGGCGCCGCGATGCATGGTCGAACGTTCATCCCAGATCAGCAGGTCGCCGACTGACCAGTCATGCGTATACAGGTTGTCCGGTTGCGTCGCATGGGACATCAGGTCCTTCACCAGCGCCACGCTTTCGGCCGTTTCCATTTCGGCGAATTTCCGCGTATGGGTCGCGTTCACATACAGCAGCTTGCGACCCGTCCGCGGATGCGTGGCGACCGCCGGATGCACCGCGTCCCTGAAGCCTTCCTCCTGGTCGTCGGCCAGCGACCCTTCATACATGTCGCCGCCCGGCCCCGCGCCATGCAGGTGCAGCCCGGTCAGCCCGGCGAGCTTCGCCCTGGTTGCCGCATCGAGGCTTTCATGGGCATGGCACATGTCGGCGAAGATCGTCGCCCCGCCGCGCGACGGCACCTCCAGCGCGTACAGGATCCCCAGCATCGGCGGTTCCTGGGTGTAGCTGCCATCCGTATGCCAGCTCGTCGCGCGGATCACGCCGAACTTATCGACCGAGCCATCCTGCGCCACATTGGTCAGCCAGGACAGGCCGGGAAAATCCGCATGCCGGTATTTGCGCAGCACGTGATGCTGCAATTCCCCCAGCCGGCTGGCGAAGTCATGAAATGCCGGCGCATCCAGCTTCTGGCCGGGAAAGACCAGCACCTTGCGCTCATCCAGCGCGTTGCGGATCCATTCGAGCGTTGCATCGTTGACAGCACCGCCAAGGTCAATTCCTTCGACCCGGCCGCCAATCCGGCCACCAAGCGGAGTCAATACGGGTCCGGTCATCCTGCGCACCTCCCTGTCCATGTTTTGCAAAGTGTGCCCTTGGCGGCCTGTCTGCACAAGCCGGGAGGGGGCAATCGCTTTTCCCCGAGCGGCGATTTAGACTGGCGGTCCAATACGCCGGAACGGCATGTCAGACGAGGAAACAATCATGAGACTACAGGGTAAATCGGCGCTGGTCACCGGCGCGGGCGGCGGGCTGGGCGGCGCGATCGCGCGGCGCTTTGCGGCCGAGGGGGCATCGGTGCTGTGCTCGGACCGGGACCTGCCCAAGGCCGAAGCCACCGTTGCTGCCATCGCAAAGGCGGGCGGCACCGCGAGCGCCTTCCCGGCCGATGTCGCCGTCGCCGCCGATTGCGAGGCGCAGGTTGCGGAAACCGTCAGCCGCTACTGCCGGATCGATATCGCGGTCAATAATGCCGGGATCGGTTTGCACCGGCTGGCGCTGGATACCAGCCTCGAGGATTGGGAGCGCGTGCTGCGCATCAACCTGACCGGCTCCTTCCTGACCGCACAGGCGGCGGCGCGGCGCATGGTGGCGCAGGAATCCGGCCGCATCATCCAGATCGGTTCGATTTCCGGCCAGCGTGGCAATATGGGCGGCGTCGCCTATGGCGCGTCCAAGGCGGCGGTGATGCACCTCTGCAAGGTGCTGGCGGTGGAACTCTCCGGCAAGGGCGTGATGGTCAACGCCATCGCTCCCGGTCCCATCGAAACCGGCATCAGCCAGCATGGCCCCACGCGCAAACAGGGCTATCTGGACCGGATTCCCGCGGGCCACTACGGCACGGTTGAAGCGGTCGCCAACGCGGCGCTGTTTCTGGCTTCCGACGAATGCGAATGGGTCACCGGGCATGTGCTGAACGTGGATGGCGGATACGGCGCGGCGGGTCTCGCCTACGACCCGGCGGAAATCGCGGTAGGAAATTAGCGCCGTACGGCAAAATTACACAGCATGCCATGCTGGCATCGCCTTCGCCTGCCTTGTATACAAATAAGCAAATCATCACACTCATGTCTTTTGGAAGGTGCCCAACATGCCCGTAACGGTCGCTATGTACGAAAAATCGCTGGACCATATCGGCGAACGGCTCAATGCGCTCAAACTCGATCTCAAGGTCCTGCCCTTCGGCAAGGATGGCATGTTCCAGATCGACGGCGCTGCGGTGCCGCCCGGCGAGGTGGATGTCGATTATTTCTGGCTGTCCAGCCACATCAATCCCGACGGCGCCCGCAAACTGGCCTTTGACACTATCCTGGGCTGCAAGTCGGTCGGCGTGCTGCAGACGTTCAATGCTGGGCTTGACGACCCCGTCTACAAACAGGTGTCCGACAAGGGCACCCGCATCTGCAACAGCAGCGCGCAGGGCGTGGCGATTGCCGAATATGTCATGGCGCATGTGCTGAGCCTGATTCACCCGATCGATCGCCAGCGCGAATTGCAGGCCGCGAAAAAATGGGAGAACACCCCGTTCCGCGAAGTGTCGCGGATGAACTGGCTGCTTATCGGCTACGGGCCGATCGGCCAGGAATTGTCCAAGCGGGTCAAGGCATTCGGCGCCACCGTCGACGTCGTGCGGCGCACGCCCCATACATCTGAATTCGTAGACCGGTCCGGCACCATGGCCGACTTGCCGAAGTTCCTGCCGGACGCCGACGTCATCGTCCTGGCCTGCGCCCTGAACGACGACACGCGGGATTTCGCCGATGATAAATTTTTCGCCGCCGCGAAGAAGGACGCCATCCTGGCCAATATCGGGCGCGGCGCGCTGATCGTCGACAAGGCCCTGATCGCGGCGCTGGACAGCGGCCATCTCGGCCATGCGGTGCTGGATGTCTTCCGCCAGGAACCGATGCAGCAGGACGACCCGCTGTGGTCGCACCCGAAAATCCGGGTAACGCCGCATACCTCCTTCGCGGGCGACGGCGCCCGGGGCCGCTGGGACGTGTTGTTCCTGGACAATATCGCCCGGTTCGTGAAGGGCCGGCCGCTGGCGTTCGAGGTCAATCCCAGAGACATCTGACCCTCCGGCATGGCGGCGGCGCGGCTTTCGCTGCCGCTGTTCCCATGGGAACCGTCGCTGCATTACAGTACCGGGATTCAACATGCCGGGCGCAACCTGTCCTGCGCCCGGAATTTCGTATTCAAGAGGAAACCGCCATGAAGCTCGGCCTGTTCATGATGCCCCTGCACCCGCCGACCCGGACGGTTGCGGCGTGTTACGACCGCGACATCGACCAGCTTGTGCTGGCCGACAGGCTGGGCTTCGACGAGGCCTGGCTCGGAGAGCATTTCACCGAGAAATGGGAAAACGCACCCGCTCCCGACCTGCTGATCGCCAAGGCGCTGGGGCTGACGTCAAACATCAAATTCGGTACGGGTGTCACCCTGCTGGGCATGCATGAGCCGGTCTACCTGGCGCACCGGGTCGCCATGCTGGACCACCTGGCGCATGGCCGCTTCCAGTGGGGCATCGGGCTGGGCGGCATCCCGACCGACATGCAACTGATGGGGCTGGACCCTGCTACAGCGCGGGGCCGGGCGGAAGAGGCGCTCGACGTGATCCTGGGGCTGTGGCAGGCGGATGAGAACGGCTTCACCCATCACGGCGAACATTTCAACATCGACGCGCCGAAAATGGATCCGGTCACCGGACGGGGCCTGCATATGAAACCCCTGCAGCTTCCTTACCCGCCGATTTCGGTCGCGGCAAGTACGCCCGGTTCCGGGTCGCTACGCATCGCCGGCGCCCGGGGCTGGGCGCCGATGTCCAGTTCGCTGCTCTCCGCTACGCATCTTCCGGGTCACTGGGACCTTGTGGCGGAAGGCGCGAAAAGCGCCGGACGGACGGCCAACCGCAGCGACTGGCGGGTCGCACGCGACATTTTCGTCGGCCCGACGCCGAAGATTGCGCGGGAACGGGCACGGGCCACGATGGGCCGCAACTACGATGAACACCAGCATGCCAGCCGCGTCGGCACGGTGCAGATCGCAACGACCAAGCTGGACCCCGCCATGCCGGACGAGGCCGTGGATGTGGATTACCTGATGGAGAACGTCTGGATCGTCGGCGACCCGGCAGAATGCGAGGACAAGATCCGCGCGCTGTACGACGTCACCGGCGGCTTCGGCTCCCTGCTGAGCATCACCGCCGATTCCGACGATGCCGGCTGGGATCACGAAAGCCTGCGCCTGCTGGCGGAGGATGTTGCGCCGCGGATTGCGGATCTTGGGTAACTTCAGGTAAACATAACGATAGGTCAAAAAAACATGAACGAACCTCTTTTCAGCGTCGCCGTCATCCGGGGCGACGGTATCGGCGTCGATGTTACGGATGCGACACTCGCCATCGTTGATGCGGCGCGCGACAGGGTCGGCGGCTTCCGGCTGGACTACCGGAACCTGGACGGCGGTGCGGGATATTTCAGGGAAACCGGCAAGGACATGGCGCCCGGTGCCGAAAAGGCCGCCGGCGAGGCCGATGCGATATCACCGGCGAGGAAATCAGCGGCGCGATCGGCGTCGGGTTGCGCTGCGGCAACGGCACGCTGAACCGCAAGACCGGCGGGTCGCGCAAGGTCTACTGGCAGGGTCCGTCCATCGGATGGGATCTCGGCGGCAACGCATCGAAGGTCTTCACCCTGATTTACCACCTGAAAAACACCGAAGACCTGTTCCAGCGCTATCCCGGCGTCGATGGCAGTTTCTATTTCGTCGCCGGCCTCGGCGTGAACTACCAGCAGGCCGGCAACGTCATCCTTGCACCGATCCGCACCGGCGTGGGTCTGCGTACGACGGGCGCCAATATCGGCTACCTGCATTACAACAAGGAACATTCCTGGCTGCCGTTATAGGGACGGAACACGCCTTGGCCTTATTCACCTTTTGAACTACCGCACCGTCACAGGTTCGAACGGACCCTGTTGCAGTTCTGTTCGAACCTGATGCACTTCAGCCCTTGTTTTCGACCGTCGCTTCCTCGATGGCGTAATACTCGTCCAGCCCGATGGTATCCTCGACATACTGCCGCAGTTCCACATTCTGTTCGGTGCTGAACCCGGAATAGACGCCGGATTGTTTCATTTCCCGCAGGGCTTGGCGCGCGCCGTTGACGGCCGCGAGCAGGAAAAGCTGCGCGTCGATGCAGGCCGCATAGCCCATGTCCTCCATTTCCTGCAGCGAATAGACCGGGCGGCCGTCGCGGTTGCCGCGGCTCTGCACGTAGATCAGCGGGATCGGCGAGCGCTTTGGCGCGGCGCGCGCGGTTTCGTCGTCGGTCGGGAACAACAGCCCCATGTCCGCGCCTTCCGCCGCGCCGATTTCCATCCGCCGGATCGCCACGTCCAGCCCCTCGAAACGGCAGGTATCGGTGCGGGCGATGATGACGAAATCCGGGTCCAGCTTGTCGCGCTCCTTGCAGGCCCAGCGGATCTTGTCGCCGAACTCCGCTTCGGGAATCGCATGGGCCACATACTTGTGATAATGCGCCCGCTTGGGATAGAGCTGATCCTCGATATGGACCCCGGCGATACCGCCATTGATGAATTCGCGCACCGTGCGGGTCGCGTGCAGCGGTTCGCCAAAGGCGGCGCCCGCATCGGCGATCACCGGCAGCGGGATCGAGCGCGCCACGGCGGACGCGGTTTCGACCTGTTCCGTCAGGGTCAACAGGGGTTCGCTGACCGCGCGGGATGCCCCGGTGACGAAGCCGCCGACATAGGCCGCGTCAAACCCGACCTGCTGCACCATGCGGCCGCCGAACGGGTCATAGACCGATGGCATATACAGCAGCCCGTCGCGTTTCAGCAGTTCCCGCAGCCGTTTTGTCGCTGTGCTCATAATTGACTTTCCGCCCCCTATTGCCGAACAATATTACCCGTCATATATGCGGGCAGTATGCGCATACCGCAGCAGAGGGAAAAGATCGAATGCCGGAAGCGACCGCAAAATCGGAACCCAACGCGGAAAACCCGCAGCGGATCAACCTGCCTTGCGCCTGGTATGCCTCCGAAATGGAGGCGGACAAGTCCTGGATCTGGCGCTTTCAGCCCGAACATCTGGAAGAACTGGACGCCGCCCTGCGCATTTCGAAGGAAAAGGTCCTGGCGGAACAGGAAGTGACCAAAGCGGATTTCCCGCTCGACGGTTTCGCGAAGGTGCTGGATTCACTGCTGGACGAACTGGAATTCGGCCGGGGCGTGGTGCTGATGCGCGGGCTGCCGGTCGCGAAATACAGCCTTGAGGATTTGCGCCGCCTGTACTGGGGCATCGGCACCCATATGGGCAGAACCATGTCGCAAAACATCAATGGCGAACACATGCAGGAAGTCCGCGACCACGGCTTCGACTATTCCAAGCCGGAACACCGCGGCAGCATGACTGCCGCCAAACTGCGGCCGCATTGCGATATCAGCGACGTGGTCGGGCTGCTCTGCGTTCGGTCGTCGAAAAGCGGCGGTGCCAGTACGCTGTGCAGTTCGATGACAATTTACAATGAAATATTCGACAAGCACCCCGAAATGCTGCCGGCGGCGCATCACGGTTACCGCTTCGACCTGGACGGCAAGGGCCCGACCGGGCATCCGAAGGAAGTCACCAACCCGCTGCCGGTTTACAGCTGGTTCAAGGGACAGTTGAGCTGCCGCTTCAACCAGAAAGCCATTGAGGAAGGTGCCGCCAAAATCGACGAACCGCTGACGAAGCTGCAGCAGGACACCATCAATTTCATCGGCGAAACGGCGGTGCGTCCGGATGTGCAGATGTCGATGGATTTCCAGCCGGGCGATATCCAGTGGCTTAACAATTACGTCACCCTGCATTCGCGGACCGAATACGAGGATTATCCGGAACCGGACCGCAAGCGGTTGCTGCTGCGCCTATGGATCAACCATGCCAAGTCCCGGCCGCTGGACGATGATTTCGCCAACAAGACCCTGATGGGGCCGCGCATGGGCGTCAAGAAGCGACCCCCGACCTACCAGTTGAACGCCGCCGACTGACCTCAGGCGGTCGCGAGGTATTCGGACGCGGCAGTCACGCCGCCCTTTTCATGCGGAATGCCGCAGATCCCGAGGCTTGCCTCGACGGCCGCCAGCGCGCCGATGATCATCGGTTCGTTCACGAAACCCATATGGCCGATGCGGAACGCCTTGCCGCGCGACTGGCCCAGCCCCGTAGCGATGGAAACGTTGAACCGGTCGCGGCAGGTCAGGCGGAATTTTTCGATGTCATGCCCGCCATCGACCAGGATGGTGGTCACGGAATTCGCCGCCTCGCGCGGATTGACGGCATTCAGCGAAATGCAATTGCCCCGCGCCCAGACACCGATACAGCGCCGCACCGCTTCGGCAAGCCGGGCATGGCGGACGAAGGCGTTTTCCAGCCCTTCCTCGAACACCATGTCGAGCCCTTCGCGCAGCGCGAACAGCAAGTGTTCCGGCGGTGTGCCGCAGAACCATTTGTAATAGGCCTCGTCCTGACGGCGTTTCCAGTCCCAGTACAGCCGCGGCAACGTGGCCTTGTCGGAAGCGTCCAGCGCCTTCTGGCTGACCGCATTGAAGGCCAGCCCCGGCGGCTGCATCAGTCCCTTTTGCGATCCGCCGACCGCGATATCGACGCCCCAGTCGTCCATGCGGAAATCGACCGTACCCAGCGCCGCCACCGTATCGACCATGAACAGCGCCGGATGGCCCGCATCGTCGATCGCCTTGCGGATCGCCGGCAGGTCGCAAAGCAGGCTGGTCGCGGTATCGATATGGACCGTCAGCACCGCCTTGATCCTGTGATCCGTATCGGCCTGCAAATGCGCCGCAACAGCCTTTGGATCGATGCCATGCCGACAGTCGCCCGGCAGGGTTTCAACGACGATGCCGAAGGCTTCAGCCATTTCCGCCCAGTTGATCGAGAAATGCCCCGCCCCGGGCACCAGCACATGGTCGCCCGGCGACAGGGCGTTGACCAGGGCCGCTTCCCACGCACCATGCCCGTTGCTGGCGTAGATGATGACGTCGCCCGATTCGGTGCGGAACACGCGCTTGAGATCGACATAGATGCTGCGCAGCATTTCAAGGAATTCGGGCGTGGAGAAATCCACCGCCGGCTGGGCCATGGCGCGCAGCACCCGATCGGGAATATTGGTCGGCCCCGGCGTGTGCAGAAAATTTCGGCCTCTTGAAAGCATCATGGCAATTCCGTCCCTAACCCGTCCTGGTGGCTGTGCAATCGAGCGATTCTCATGGCAATGGCGGCGCAACGCAAGGTTCGAATTCAGGCGGCGGCCAGCAACGGTCGAAACAGCACCGCCGCCTCCCGCACCGCCGCCTCGACGGTTTGCCCGTCATCCAGCGGCTGATGCACCGAAAACCAGCCGTCATAGCCAATCCGCTTCAGCGCCCCGATGATCGGCGCGGGATCAATGCCGGCCGGATCTTCCAGCCCGATGAAGCGCACGTTCACGGGACCACGGCACCGCGTATTGAACGTCATTGGCGAATCGGGATCGAGCCGGATGTTCTGGAAATAGACATTGCGCAACCAGGGCGCCAGCCGCGCGATCGCATCCTCGCCATACGGGCTGCCGCAGGCCAGCATGTTGGCCGGCTCATAGGTCACGCCGAAATTGGGCCGGTCGATGCGCTGCAGCACGTCGACTGCGCCGTCCACGGTTTCGAACAGCGATCCCCAGTGCATCTGGTGGCTGAGGCTCATCTCCCGTTCAGCGGCCTGGTCCGCGGCCCGTTGCGCCAGGGCGATGTCATCCTCGCCATGCAGCATGACCCGCAGCAAGCTGCAGCCGAGCCCCGCCGCAAGATCGAGATAGGGCGTAATATTGCGCAGGGCATCCGTCGCACCCGCATTGTTGATGGCAAGCGGCAGGTCGCCGGTCACCATGGATACCGGCAACCCGAACCCCTCCAGCAGGGTCCGGACGGCAGCCACACGGGCTGGTGGCGAATCGACCGAAACCACGGACGCCCGCATCGACAGGCCCTGGAAACCGGCATCGCGCGCCAATGGCGCCAGATCCTCAATGGGAACCTCCGCGACGTCCTTTCGTTTTGGCGATTCGGCAATCCGGACCGACAGCGACAGTTTCATCGCAATGGCACCGTCAAGCCGCCGGCGGGATCAGCCCGCGGAGGATTTGGCGACGGCTTTCACAGCCTGGAAAATCGATTTGCGCAGATTCGGGCTCGATACCTTCTGGTAGGCCTGCACGAATTCCCGGACTTCCGGTTCGGTAAACGGATTTTCATCTTCCTCGATCGCCGGATCGGTCGCCTGAGAGGCCGCCTTGATCTCGGTTGGCATTTCCTCGAAGAAATAAGAGACCGGCACATCGAGAATCTGCGCAAATTCATGCAGTTTGCTTGCGCTGATGCGGTTGGCGCCCTTTTCGTATTTCTGGAACTGCTGGAAGGACAGGCCGACCTGCTCCGCCAGGAATGTCTGGCTGTAATCCATCATGATGCGTCGGTAGCGCAGGCGCCGACCGACATGCTGATCGATTTCGCGGACTTCGTCCCGTGTCAATTTGCTCGAGCTGGATTCCATTTTTCCCTCAATTCATTGTCTAAAGCGCACCGCGCCAACGGCGAGCTCCCCCGACGCCCCTCCGGACAGTCACACTCCCGGTCGAATTGTCTCTGAAAATTCTCCCTGACCATCGGTTATACTCAATTTTGCGAATGTGTCACGACGATTAAACCATAGGAGGCTCGAAAAGCCGTTTCCCTCATATGTGTCGGGGCCTATATTTTCGCAACCGCATTCTCCTGCGTCTTCACAACAAACGATGGAATCCAATGTCCAATCCAACATCCATGCGCGTTTCTGACCCAGGTATCCGCTCGCTGTTTACCATTGAAGCCCGCTGGCAGGCGTGGCTCGACGTCGAAGTCGCCCTGGCCCGCGCGGAGGCCGATCTGGGCGTCATTCCGGCCGAAGCCGTCCCGGAAATTGCCGCCAAGGCGAAGCTGCCGCTGATGGACCGGAAACGGATCGACGACGGCCTGCGACAAACTGCCCACCCTATCGTCCCTCTGGTCTGGGAATTGTCCCGGATCTGCGATGGCGATGCCGGCCATTACGTACACTGGGGCGCCACCACGCAGAATATCGTGCAGACCGGCGACCTGCTGATCCTGCGCCAGACGCACCGGATTTTCCTGCAGCAGATCGCGGCAATCCTGCGTGAAATGGCCGATCTGGCGGAACGCACGAAGGACATGGCGCTGCCGGGACGCACCCATGGCCAGCATGCCGTGCCGGCCACGTTCGGCCTGAAGGTCGGCAACTGGATCGACGAAATCTGCCGGCATGTGGAGCGGCTGCACGGGGTCGAACCGCGCATTTTCCGGGTACTGCTGGGCGGCGCGGCCGGGACCATGGCGTCCTTCGACGGCAAGGGCATGGCGATTCAGGCCGGCGTCGCGAAATATCTGGACATGATTACGATGGCGGCGCCGGCGCGGACCATCGGCGACCACCAGGCGGAATACATCACCATCCTGGGGCTGCTCGCCGCGACCGCGGGCAAGATCGGCCGGGAAATCTACACCCTGATGAAACAGGAATTCGGCGAGGTCGAGGAACCGGTGCCGCCCGGCACGGTTGGCAGCAGCACGATGCCGCAGAAGCGCAATCCGAAACTGTCGCAGGATATCATCGCGGCCTCGGCGCAGATCCGGGCGCTGGTTCCGCTGGCGCTGGAATCGATGATGATGGAGCACGAGGCGGACCGCGCCAATTCGCTGATGATCCAGCACGCGACCGAACAGGCCTGTATCGAAACCGGCGACATGCTGTCGCGGGTTCACATGCTGATCGCCGGGCTGACCGTCTTTCCCGAGCGCATGCGCCGCAACCTGGACCTGTCGGGCGGGCTGATCATGGGCGAAGCGCTGATGCTGTCGCTGGGCGCCAGTATCGGACGCCAGGAAGCCCACGACGCGATCTACGATGCGGCGCAGGCCGCCGCGACCACCGGCGAATCCTTCGAGGCCCTGCTGGCGAAGAATGCGACGGTGAAGGCGCATATGACCCCGGCGCAAATCACTGCGCTCTTGGATCCGACCGCCTATACCGGCGAGTGCGCAGCCATCGCGGCGGCGCAGGCGATCCATGCCCGCGGGGTTGCCGCGAAGATCGACGCCGGATAACGGCGGCGCTGTCAGGCCGGCAGGGCGGCGATAAACCCTGCCATCCGCGCCAGCACCGCGTCGCGGGCCTGGATATGCGGGCTGTGGCCGCTATCCGGCACCAGAACGGTTTCCACCGGGCCGGTTACCCCGCGCGCGATGGCGTCCAGTTGCGCCGGCGTGCCGTATTCATCCGCCGCCCCCTGGATCGCGAGGACCGGGCAGGTCACACCGGGCAATTCTGTCTCGATATTCCAGTCGCGGAACCAATCCGCTGCCCACATATCCGCCCAGGCGAAAAACATCGCCTCGGTATTGCCGCCGTGATGCCGGGCAAGGCGTTGCGGAAAATCCGTTTCCCGCCATGCCCGGCGGGCCGCATCAACCCCGTCGAGACAAACCCCTTCGACGAAGACATGCGCCGCTTCCAGCACCATTGCCCGCACCGGATACCGCGCCGCATGCAGCAGCGCGATGGTCCCGCCATCGGAATGCCCGACCAGGATGGCGTCGTCGATGCCGCAGGCGGCAAGCAGCGCCGGCAGAACTCCGCCGGCCTCTACCTCGAAAAACGCCGGACCGCGTGGACCCGTAACGGCCGAAGAACCGCCATGGCCCGGGCGGTCATAGACCAGCCCCGGACAGCCCGTCGCGGCGCAGAGCGCATCGGGAAAATCCCGCCACATGCCGATGCATCCCAACCCTTCATGCAGGAAGACCAGCGCCGGCTTTCCCGCGCGGCCCGCGATCCGGCGCAGGGCAATCTGGTGACCCGGGATGGTATTTGTGGTGATATCGGCGGCGTGGTGCATGGCGGTACGGACAAATGAACGGGTTCGGGGCGGTATCCTAACATGCATCCCTCAAATGGAGGTCAGGTTCAGACCGTGCTGTGATATAGTTTTTCAAAACCGGCGGCGGATTCGGGGAGGAAAAGAAGATTTTTGACGGCTTTAAAAAACAGCGCATCGATACGGGCGACGTTGAAATCAATCTCGTCACCGGCGGCACGGGCGAACCACTGTTGTTGCTGCACGGCTACCCGCAGACCCATGTGATCTGGCACAAGGTCGCGCCGATTCTGGCAGAACATTTTACCGTGATCGCCCCGGACATGCGCGGTTACGGCGCCAGCGGCAAGCCGCCCGGCGGCGATGGCGGCGTCAACTACGCGAAGCGCGTCATGGCAGCTGACCAGGTCAGGGTCATGACGGCGCTGGGCCACGACCGTTTTTACCTGGCAGGGCATGACCGGGGCGGCCGCGTCGCCTACCGGCTGACGCTGGATCACCCGGAAAAGGTCCGCAAGCTGGCGCTGCTCGACATCGTGCCCACCCTGGAGCAGTTCGAAACCATGGGCAAAAGCGGCTCCTTTGGCAGTTTCCACTGGTACCTTCTGGCCCAGCCGGCCCCGTTCCCCGAGGAACTGATCGGCCGCGACCCCGACTATTTCTGCCGCCACATGATCGACAGCATCTGCGGCACCCCCGGCGCGATCACCGACGAGGCCATGGCCGCCTATCTGAACGCCTTCCGCGACCCGGACACCATCCGGGCCACCTGCGACGACTACCGGGCCGGCTATGGAATCGACTGCGACATCGATGCCGCGGACCGGGACGCCGGAAACCGTATCGAGTGCCCGCTGCTCGCCATGTGGGGCGCGCGCGGCCGGCCGCACAAGGCACAGGGCGTTATCGCAACCTGGCAGAAATGGGCAACCGATATGCGCGGCAAGGGGTTGGATTGCGGCCATTTTCTACCCGAGGAAGCGCCGGCCGAAACCGCCGCTGAATTACGCGCGTTCTTTAGCGGGTGATTCCATGCCGAATCGTTGTAAAACATACCGTATCGACATCAGAATGGCCTGAACAATGCCTCAACCGTTTCCGTTTCTCATTGCCGTTGTCATCCTCGTGGCGGGCGCCGCGGTCTATGTGCTGGTCACGCCGGACGCCCGGATGTGGCTAGACCGGTTTCCGGTCGAAGTCACCGTCATCGCCGGCGGCGCGGCGACCGTGGTCGCGATACTGGCGGCCATCGCATTTGGCGTCGGCAGTGGCGCCCGGCAGCGGCGCGACGCGTTGGAAACGGCCCGCAGCACCGAAGCACGGGCGCTGGCCGCCGCAATCCACGGTGAACTCGCCGCCTTGAACCAGTGGCTGATCGCCCGCACCGAGGCGCTGGAACGGCTGTCGCGCAACAAGCAGCTCGGCACCAACCGCTCCGTGGAGGAACTGGAAATCCCGCGTTCCGCCGCCCGGACGATTTTCGAGGCCAATGCCAGCCGGCTGAACCTGCTGGGGCCGGACCTGGCCAGCGCCACCGCCTATTGCCATGCCGCCTTCGAACGCGCGGAATGGCAGCTGATCGCAACGCCGGAATTTTTCGACCGCCATGACGTCGATGTGCTGCAGGCGATCAGCGTCAAGCTTGAAAAAACCGCCCTCTACCTCGAGGCCTTTGCCGCCGGCGCCGTGGACCGGATTGCCGATGCGGATCGCAAGGTGATATTCGCGCCGACCGCCATCGAACCGGACCTTTAGGCGCCCCCGCGATTTGCCCGCCGACGGCAGAAATCACAAAAATGCCTTAATTCAGGCATTCCGCCACCATGTATGAATACACATATCTATGGTCTGAGACCTCCCCTCTCAGCGAGGTTGACCGTCAGCCTCATACGGGCGGCCACCCACCGGCCACCCGTTCTGGAGCGGTTGCCGGCCCACCCCCGGCAGCCGCTCTTTTCTCCCCTTGCGTGCCAAAATTCCCGCGACCCGCGCAGCGCGCCGATGTGTTATACGAAACGCGGCACCGATTGCGGAAACATGGCTGACACATCTTCCAATCCCAACGCGTTTTACGGCACGAACCTGACCTGCATCCGCGGGGAGCGCATGGTCTTTGCCGGACTGGACTTCGCCGTGGACGATGGCGACGTCCTGGTCCTGACCGGCCCGAACGGCAGCGGTAAATCCAGCCTGTTGCGGCTGATGGCGGGGCTGTTGCCGCCGGCGGGCGGCGCACTGCATCGCGGCGGCATGGATATTCTCGATGACCCGGAATTACACCGCAGCACGCTGCACTATGTCGGCCACCAGGACGCAATCAAACCGATGCTGACCGTATCGGAAAACCTGACCTTCTGGGCCGGCATCCGGCAGGCGCCGCCGCGCGTCGCAGATGCCCTGGCGGCATTCGGGCTCGCGGCTCTGGCGGACAGTCCGGCGCGCCTGCTGTCGGCCGGGCAGCGGCGGCGGCTGAACCTTGCCCGGCTCGCCGCCAGCCCTGCACCGCTGTGGCTGCTGGACGAACCGACCGTCGCGCTGGATACGGCGTCGGTTGCCGTGCTGATCCGGCTTATCGGCGAACACCGCGAAAATGGCGGCGCCATCGTGGTTTCCACCCATACCGACCTCGGCGTCGTTACGCCGAAATCCCTGCGACTGGACGAATTCGCGGCCAAAGAGGCGTATGTCGCATGATGGCGGCCTGGCGGCGAATCTTCCTGCGCGACCTGCGCATTTCCCTGCGCCAGGGCTCGGACCTGTCGATGGTGGTGATGTTCTTCATCATCACCGCGGCGCTGTTTCCCTTCGGAATCGGGCCGGAACCCGCGGTGCTGGCCCGGATCGCGCCCGGCGTCGTGTCGGTCTGCGCCATGCTGGCGGTGCTGCTGTCGCTCGACCGGATTTTCCTGAACGATTTCGAGGACGGGTCGCTCGACCTGCTGACGATGACCGCCCTGCCGCTGGAAGCGGTGGTTCTGGCCAAGGTCGCGGCGCACTGGGTGCTGACCGGCCTGCCGCTGATCGTCGCCGCGCCGTTTATCGGGTTGATGCTCAACCTGCCGGATGCGGGCTACGCCACGCTGGTTATCGTCATGCTGCTGGTCACGCCGACCCTGAGCCTGATCGGCGCGGTTGGCGCCTCGCTGACCCTGGGGGCGCGGCGCGCGGGCATCCTGGTATCGATCCTGGTGCTGCCGCTCTACATTCCGGCGCTGATTTTCGCCGTCGCCGCCATCGACGCGGCGATCATGGGCCTGTCGCCGCGGCCCTATTTCTACATCCTGGGCGCCATGCTGATCGCCGCGATCCCGCTCACCCCCTGGGCCAGCGCCGCCGCCATCCGCCAGGCGCTGCGGTAGCCCCGACCTGGCCTAACCGGGGCTCGCGAAGCGGGCGGCGGGCCGTTCGTCGATGGGCCAGTGCAGCAGGCTGGACATCACCCCCAGTGCGACCGAGATCCACCAGACGATTTCATAAG
>JAQCHR010000444.1 GCA_027619655.1 Pseudomonadota bacterium | reverse complement strand
AACCAAAACAATGTGCTAACTACTTCGAAAACAGTGGATATGCTTCCGTTAAATTATGAAACGCTCTAGGGTCAATTCCTGTGGCTTCGGGGTGGGACCGTTGGCCGCCAGGGGAGGGGATCATGCGGACTATCAGCTTTATTCTTGCGGTTGTTGTGCTGCTGGCGGGCCTGCCGATTGTCGTCTGGCTGGATATGCGGCATCTGTCGGAAAAGGATCTGCAGCGGCAGGCCGAAGATTTCAGCAAGGTCGTGGATCTGGTCCGGGATTTCTATTCGCGGGAAGTCGTGAAGCGGATTGTCGAAAACGACGGCAAGGCTGTGTTTTCCCATAATTTTCGTGATATTCCGGGCGGCGTACCGGTGCCCGCGACGTTCTCGCTGGAACTCGCCGAATTGCTGAAGAAGGACACGCTGAACCTGCACTACCGGTTCGTGTCCGATTTTCCGTTCATGAACCGGCCGATTCGGCAACTCAGCGATTTCGACGCCCATGCCCTTAAGACGTTCCGTGGTGGCGACCAGCAGGAAATCATACAGCTTTCGGGCGACCTGCTGTCGCGCCAGATTGAAATGGCGATCCCGGTGACGATGCAGGAAAACTGCGTCACCTGTCACAATACGCATCCGGAAAGCCGCAAGACGGACTGGAAGGTTGGCGACGTACGGGGCGTCCAGGTCTTTTCTGTTGCGCAGCCGATTGCCTTCGATTTCGCGTCCTATCAGAACCTGTTGATCTATTTCGTCCTGCTGGCGCTGACCGGTGGCATGTTCATTCTTCACCAGGCCCGGCAGGCGCGCACGATCCATGAATCGAACCGGTCCCTGTCCAAGTTGAATGTCTTTCTGGAGGCCCTGACCTCCAAGCTGTCGGTCTACCTGTCGCCGCAGATCTACGAATTCATTTTCAGCGGCGACAAGAATGTCTCGATTTCGACGGATCGCAAGAAACTGACGATCTTCTTCTCCGACATCCAGGGATTCACCGAAACGACCGACAATATGCAGCCCGAGGATCTGTCGAACCTGCTGAACGAATACCTGACGGAGATGTCGGAAATCGCCCTCAAGCACGGGGCGACCATCGACAAATATATCGGCGATGCGATCCTCGCCTTTTTCGGCGATCCCGAAACCAAGGGTGCGGCGGAAGACGCCAGGGCCTGCGTCCGCATGGCTGTGGAAATGCAGAAGCGCTTGGGCGAACTGAACGTGAAGTGGCGGCGGCAGGGTATCGCCAAGCCCTTCGCGGCGCGCATGGGCATCAATACGGGCTATTGCAATGTCGGCAATTTCGGCAGCGCCAGGCGAATGGATTACACGATCATTGGCATGGAAGCGAACCTGGCCGCCCGGCTGGAGGGCTTCGCCGAGCCGGGCTCCATCGCGATCAGCACTGAGACCTACGGGCTGGTGAAGGACATCGTCATTGCGGAAGCTGCGGAACCGGTGGCACTGAAAGGCATCGGCCGGATGATCACGCCCTATATCGTCCAGGGGCTGGTGGATATCCAGGCCAAGGGCAGCGACGTCATCGCCATGAATTCCGCCGGGCTCGACCTGTATATCGATGTCGGCGAGGCCGCCGACGGCGAACTCGACGAACTGATCGCGAAAGTCGTCCGCCTGCGCGCCGAACGGCGGGCGGGCTTGCGGAGAAATGCGCCGTTACCAGGGAAGCCGGAACTGAAACCGGCCTGATCGCCTGCCGGGGGAATTCCTTACGCGTTGTTGCGGACCGATTTCGCGAAATCCCAGTCGATTTCCAGGCCGAAGCCGGGCCGATCGTTGAGATGGACCCTGCCGTCGCGGAATTCGATGCCGGTGGTATACAGCCCGTCCTCGATGGGATGGCGCGCCGGGTCGCCGATCGATTCCGCCGCGAAGGCCGCATCGCCGAAAGCTGAAACCAGGTGGGCGTGGAAATGCGTCGCCGAATGGGGCGCGATCAGCACGCCGTTCATTTCCGCGTAATGGGCGATGCGCAGGGATTCGGTAAATCCTGCATGGCGTGTGGAATCGAACTGGACGAATTTCAGCGCGCCGGAATCGATGAAGTCGCGCACCGTGAACCGCGTCCATTCCCGTTCGCCATGCGCCAGTGGAATCGGGGAGGCGTTCGCCAGCCGCACGAAATCCGCCGGCTGCAGATGCCAGAACAGCGGTTCTTCCAGCCAGCAGATGTCATATGGCGCCACGGCATGGGCGAAGCGGATGCAATCCTCGACATCGTAGGGCGCGTTCATGTCCAGCATCAGCATGATCTCGGGGCCAATCGCCTCGCGGGTCAGCCGGACCCGGGTGATCTCATCCGCCATCGACATCGCGCCGGTCTTCAGCTTGACCGCGCGATAGCCCCGCGCCGCATACCCCGCCAATTCCCCGGCGCAGGAATCCAGCGGCGCGCCTTCAACATAGAACCCGCCCGTCGCATAGGTGAAGACGCTGGTGCGGCTGCCGCCCAGCAGCTTGTAGACGGGCATGTTGGCGGCCTTGCCCTTGATGTCCCAGAGCGCGATATCGATCCCGGCGATGGCGGCCATGGCCTGCGGGCGCTGGCCGCGGGGCAGCGGGGCGGGCAGCCCGTCCCAGCCGCCCAGCCCGCCGGGGCGCGGGCTGGTGCTGGAAAACAGAAGCTGCCAGATGTCGGCGTGGCCCAGCGGATCCTTCCTGGTGAGGCATTCGGCAAAACGGTAGACCAGGTCGCAGACGGCCTTCTGCGGACCGAAATGGATCTCGCCGGTTCCGGTGATGCCCGCATCGGTTCGTATTTCGACGAGGGTTACCGAATCCCCCGCCATTTTCTCATGTGCCGTCCAGACCGGCCGGGCAGCGGGAACGAACATTGGATGGACGATAATCTCGGTGATTTTCATGGGCTTCACCCCGGTTCTTTTCTCTATGGACCGGCATGGCAGTTGCGCGCGACCGGTCAAATACGATAGTCGTCAGCTTATACAGGGATGCCGAGGCATCTAAGCTGAATTTCTACTTATGGGCGAAACGTGAATCGCCTGCAGCCAACACTTGAGGGAGCCATTTCATGAAGCTTTTCTATACGGGAAACTCGCCCTATGCCCGCCGCCCGCGGCTGGCCGTGGTCGAATTCGGACTGGGTGACAAGGTCGAACTGGTGGACGTCAATCCGCTGACCGACCCCAACAATGTCCTGTACAGCTACGGCCCGGGCGCGAAGGTGCCGGCGCTGGAAACCGATACGGGCGCCTTTGTCTGCGAAACGCTGCTGATCCTGCGGATCCTCGACGAAGCCTCCGGCGGCAAGATGTATCCGTCCGATCCGGCGGCGCGGGGCACCGCTTTCCAGATCGAAGGCGTTGCCTCCCTGCTGATGGATTCGCTGTTCCTGCGGTCGCATGAAAACCGCCGCGACTCCGCCGAAAAAT
>JAQCHR010000443.1 GCA_027619655.1 Pseudomonadota bacterium | reverse complement strand
AAAAGGCCGCCAATGCCGCCCCCGCCAGCCGCTTCGACCCGCCCTATTCGACCATCCATGTCGGTACGGTCGAAGGCGGCACGGCGCTGAATATCGTCGCCCGCGAATGCGCCTTCAAATGGGAAATCCGCTCCGTTCCCGGCGACGATCCGGAAGAAACGCTCGCCCGGTTCGAACGCTATTACGAACGCGAACTGGTCCCGAAGATGCAGGCCACCGCCGCCGAAACCGGCATCGCCACGCGGCGCGGCGTCACCGTCCCCGCGCTGGAGCCCGACCCGGATTCCCCGGCCGAGGTACTGGCCCGCGAGCTGACCGGTAACAACGCGACCCATGCGGTGTCCTATGCCACCGAAGGGGGCCAGTACCAGCGCGCCGGCCTGCCCGCCATTGTCTGCGGCCCCGGCAATATCGCCCAGGCCCATGCGCCGAACGAATGGATCAGCCTGGATCAGGTGAGGGCGGGCGAGGCATTCACGCGGCGGCTGATCGCGAAATGCCACGAGAGGTCCATCACGCGATAGGCGAAGACGGGCTTTCCCTCTCGCGCTTTGCGAGGCTCTCGCAGATCGCTGCTTGAACGAAGGTTTATCCCGCGACGCAGCATAACGACCGATCCTTACATTAAGACTATGATGTGCATGCTATTTTAACATGGCTGCCCTGTGCATTTTTGGGTGGTCATTGGCAGCGAACAGGTCCATCTATATTTCAACGCAGCAAACAAGATGAGGACCAGAAAATGGCGCATCAAAAATTCAGTCACATCCCCGTACCGTCTCAGGCCATGCTCGACGCCGCGATGAAGAATGCGCGCTAGGAACGCGCCGTTGCCGCCGGGCAGGTGTTCACCTGGGTGGGGCGGGCCGTCCGCCGCCTCTTCTCGACGAAGGTGTCCCCGTTGCAAACCGGCGTCCTGACGCGCTGACGAATAACCAACGCACCGGTCTGCCTGTGGCAGGCCGATGACGTAGAGCCCTGCCTTCATCCTCCCCCCTGAAGGCGGGGCTCTTTCTATTCTGGAACCAGGCGCCGCCGCAAACAGCGATCCTGTCCCACTTACCGCGCCGAGTAGCCGCCATCGACCGGAACGGCGGCGCCGGTGACGAAGCTCGCCGCGTCGCTGGCCAGGAAGGCGGCCACCGCCGCCACCTCCTCCGGCTTGCCCAGGCGGCCGATCGGGTGCAGGGCGGTCAGCATCGCCGCACCGCCTTCGCGCGCCATGACCGGGGCGATGATCGGCGTTTTGATATAGCCGGGGCAGATCGCGTTGACCCGCACGCCCACCTTGCCAAAGGCGACGGCGAACTGCTTCGTCAGCCCGACGACGCCGTGCTTGGCGGCGACATAGGCGCTGGCGCTTTCGACCGCGACCGGGTCGTCATGATATTCCATCGGGCGCATGAGCGCACCCAGCCCCGCGATGGACGCGGTATTGACGATGGCCCCGCCGCCCTGAGCCGCCATGATCGGACAGGCATATTTCAGGCCGAAAAAGACGCCGTCCAGGTTGATCGCGGTCGTCGTCTCCCAGTCCCTGTTGCCGACGCCGGCATTGTTCATCAGCACGTCCAGCCGTCCGAGATCGCGGCAGGTTCTGGCGAGCGCCGCTGCCACCTCTTCCTCGCGCGCGGTATCGAGCGCGTGGACGACAGCCGTCGCACCCAACCCTTCGATGCGGGCGGCGGTCGCCTGCGCGCTTTGCTCGTTGATATCCGCGCAAACCACCGTCGCCCCCTCGCTGGCGAGCCTGAGCGCCATGGCCTGCCCGATCCCGGATCCGGCACCGGTGACGAAGGAGATGCGATCTTCAAAGGCGGGCATGGGCGGCGCTCCTTACTCAATAATGACGATGGGTCTGCTTTGACAGACAGGCGCCTCAACACCAATCTATCACAATTTTTTTTCTAACAGGCCGGACTCGACATTTTCCTGTATTCGCTGCCTGTCCGCACATGAAATCGGAACGTTTTCGAAGGGCGGCTGCCAAGTTCGAAATTCGCTAAAATAGACGGCTAAATCGTATTCACCGACCAGCATTTCAGCGTGGAGTTTCGCCGTGCGACCGCTTTCCTGATAGATCACGCAGGATCGACCGTGAACCTTAACCGTGTAGGGCTTGGGTTTTGTAAATAATCTTCTCAGCCGCCCTATCATCCCTATACCCGCAGCGCCTCCAGCCCCTTCCAGTCGAATTCGATCCCGTGCCCCGGCCGGTCCGGCGCGGTCGCGTAGCCGTCGACGATCTTCAGCGGTTCGGCGATGTATTTGTCCAGCCCGAAGCCATGCGCTTCGAGGTACGACGCGTTCGGCACGGCGCCCAGCAGGTGGACATGCAGGTCATGCACCCCGTGCGAGGTGACCGGCAGGTTGCGGGCCTCCGCCATCGCCGCGATCTTCATCCAGGGCGTGATCCCGCCGCAGTTGGAGGCATCAGGTTCCGGATAGCTGACGCCACCGGCATCCATCAGGTGCTGGAATTCATGGATCGAATGCAGGTTTTCGCCCGCCGCGATCGGCACGCCGCCTTCGGTCAGGATCCGGCCATGCCCGTCGAAATCGTCGGGGATGGTCGGTTCCTCCAGCCACACCAAGTCGAATTCGCGCAGCGCCCGCGCGGCGCGCACCGCCCGGTCGGTCGTCCAGCCCATATTGGCGTCGACCATCAGCGGGAAACCGTCGCCCAGATGCTTGCGCATGGCGGCGACGCGGGCGATGTCCTCGTTCGTGTTCGCGCGGCCGACCTTCATCTTGATCGCGCGGAAGCCTTTATCCAGGTTGCCATCGGTCTGGCGCAGCAGGTCGTCAAGGGTGAAATACAGGTCGATGCCGCCCGCATAGGCCTTCACCTTCGGGTCCGCGCCGCCGAGCAGCCGCCACAGCGGTTCGCCCAGCCGCCTGCCCTTCAGGTCCCACAGCGCCACATCCACCGCCGAGATCGCATGCGCCGCCAACCCGCCGCGGCCGACATAATGGATGCGCCACCACAGCATCTTCCAGATCGCCTCGATCCGTGACGGATCCAGCCCGATCAGGTCGGGCGCCATGTCCCGTTCGATCAGCGCATGGATCGCCGCCCCGCCGCGCCCGACCGAATAGGTGTAGCCGACGCCTTCCAGCCCGTCCGCATCGGTGATGCGGACCGACACGATCTCGAAGGCCGGGATTTCCCCATGGGTTGAATCCGACAGCACGACCGGCAGCGGAATGCGGTAATGATCCGTACGGATCGATTTGATGGCCATGATGTGTATTCCCCCCGGAAAAATCGACTGCGCATCCGCATGTCGTAGCATTGATTGGCATCGGTTGGCATTTATTGGCATCCGTCGGCATCGCGCCGGCCCCTCAGAACCCCGCCACACCGTTTTCCCTGAGGTACCGCGCCAGCGAAACCGCCAGCGCCGCGCG
>JAQCHR010000442.1 GCA_027619655.1 Pseudomonadota bacterium | reverse complement strand
CCCCGCCGAATGCAGAAATTACCTCTTCAACGCAGGATATGGATCAATCTGATGTCATCAGACTCTAAGACGACGATGCCGGGCCAGCCGAGGAGCGTATTGATGCCATTCGTGTCGCGCAACGCGCAGGGCGCCATTACCGGTGTATTCGGGCGGCAGACGCCCGTCGCCCGGGAGGAACTGGGTACATCGCATCCGGAACTCCGCGCCTTCCTGCAGGGGCCCGGCGCGCGCCATGTGCGCAGCAAGCTGTCGGCCAGCGATACCGAAATGTCGCGGATCATCGAAGACGTGATCGAAGTGCTGATTACGAAGAATATCATCAATTTCACCGATTTTCCGCGCGAGGCTCAGCAAAAGCTGCTGCATCGCCGCGACTTGCGGCGCAACCTCTCGACGCTGACCAACCTGGTCGGCGACGAGGACGATATAATCGTCTGACGCGGATCGATAGCGGTTTCTGATCAGGAAAGGAAGTTCAAGACATGCGGGAATATAAAATTGCGTCAATTCCGGGCGACGGGATCGGGCCTGAAGTCATTGGCGCGGGGTTGGAAGTGCTGAACGTGCTGCAGGAACGCGCGGGCGATTTCCGTATCGAGGTCGCGCATTTCGACTGGGGCGCCGACCGGTATCGCCGGACGGGCGCCATGATGCCGGAAGATGGTCTGGACCAGATCCGGAATTTCGATGCGATCTATTTCGGTTCCGCCGGTGACCCGCAAGTGCCGGACCATATTACGCTCTGGGGCCTGCGGCTGGCGATATGCCAGGGCTTCGACCAATACGCCAATGTGCGGCCGGCGCGGATCCTGCCGGGCGTTAAATGTCCGCTGGTCGGCTACGGTCCCGGCGATTTCGACTGGGTCATTGTGCGCGAAAACTCCGAAGGCGAATATGCCGGGGTCGGCGGGCGGGCGCATCGTGGCCATGCGGAAGAAGTCGGCATGGATGTCGCTGTGTTTACGCGCACCGGCGTAGCCCGGATCATGCGCTTCGCATTCGAACTGGCGCGCACCCGGCCGCGCAAGCTGCTGACCGTCGTGACGAAATCCAATGCGCAGCGCCATGGCATGGTAATGTGGGACGATATTTTCGCGGAAGTGAAGACCGAATACCCCGACGTGACGACCGACAAGATGCTGGTCGACGCGATGACCACGCGCATGGTCCTGAACCCCAAAAGCATCGATGTCGTGGTGGCCAGCAACCTGCACGCGGATGTTCTAAGCGATCTGGCGGCGGCGTTGTCGGGCAGCCTGGGTATCGCGCCGACGGCGAACCTGAACCCGGAACGGAAGTTCCCCTCGATGTTCGAGCCCATTCACGGTTCCGCCTTCGATATCATGGGTAAGGGCGTTGCCGATCCCATTGGCAGCTTCTGGTCCGCGGTGATGCTGCTGGAGCACCTTGGGGAATCAGGGGCGGCTACGCGCCTCATGCGGGCCATAGAGCGCGTTACGGCGGCTGGAGAGGCCATGCCGGCGGATCTGGGCGGCACCGCGACGACCGCCGATGTCACGGCGGCCGTGTGCGCCGCTATTCGTGCGGATAACCTTTAGGCCAATCAAACTTGTGAAGGTGCTATATTTTCAAAAACCATGATCTGACCTAACGCAGTGCGGTCGTAAGCGGAATGTCGCCATGGGCGACATTGGCGAGTTGCGGCAGCAGGTTCAGGCGCGACTGGGTCAGGAAACGGTTGAAGAAGGACTCGCTGTCGTCGCAGCGGAACCGCCACAGGAACCGGCTGTTGCGCCCTGCTTCTTCGTGGGCGGGCCGTTCTACGGCGACGAAGACCGGCGACTGGCGCGACCGCATGACCATCGCCGCGGAAATCAGGATCAGGAGGGGTGAGAAATAGGCGAGCAGCAGGAATCCCGCCGCGCGATTCACGAACGTATCCGGTTTCAGGAAGGCGTCTGAACGATTGTCGGTACTGGCCATCGTGGTTCCCCTATATTCAGCTCGGCGGTTTGCAACGCGCCGGTTCAAATGCTGGGGTGAATAGACCGTTACCAAGGCAGAATTACGTCACCCAAATGGGTTGACGCATGAAAATTCTATGAATGTTGCGGGGTCGCCGGAATAGCACTCATACCCTGTATCCGACCACTGCTGTCCGACCGGATATGACGGTTCGATGCTTTGCTTCGGCCGTGGTTGGGCCTAATGCGAGTTGCCGTGGCGAACCACGTAACAGCCATCCTGCATGCCCGAAAAAAGCTCGTTCACCTGCGGGTGGGAAACCGGGTCCCCGGATTCGTCAAACAGCAGGTTCTGTTCGGAAACATAGGCTATATAGGTTGTGTCGGAATTTTCCGCGAGCAGATGGTAGAACGGCTGGTCTTTCGACGGCCTGTTCTTTTCCGGGATTGAATCCCACCATTCATCCGTATTGGCAAATACGGGATCGACGTCGAAAATGACGCCGCGGAACGAATGCACGCGATGGCGAACGACATGCCCAATGCCGAATTTTGCGGTTCTCATGGTCAATTCGTTTAGTCCTGCAGTCGAGCTCAGTGCACCATTATACTACATTTTCAGGTCGTCAGGCCATATCCAACGGAAATTCAAGTTTATAATCATGTGTGGCGTCATGACGCGGCGTCGGTGCGGCATTCAACGGCCGGAAAAAGACGGCTTTCGCTTGCCGACAAAGGCGGCAATGCCTTCGCGGCCGTCATCGTTCTGCGCCATTGCCGCGATCGTGCGGGATTCGAGTTCCATTTGGGATTCCAACGGGTTGGTGAAACTTTCCACCAGCATTTTCTTGACCGCGCCCAGCGCCCTCGTTGCGCCGCCGGCAAGGCCCAGGGCCAGGGCCTCCGCTTCCGCCATCAGCGCGCCGTCATCGACGACCCGATTGACGAGGCCCCATTCCAGGGCTTCCCCGGCGCCGAGCATACGATTGGTCAGCATCAGTTCCTGGGTCCGCCGCAGGCCGATCAGCCGAGGCAGAATCCAGGTGGAACTGCCGTCCGGGGACAGGCCTGCCGCCGTATAGGCCATCGTGAAGCGGGCGCTTTGCGCCGCCAGCACCAGGTCGCCCGACGCGGCAAGGCTCATTCCGGCGCCGGCCGCCATGCCGTTGACGGCGACGACCAGCGGCGCATCCATGCGGGCGAAACGGGATATTGCCGCATGGAAATAGGTTGTGATTTCCTTCAGCCGCGCACCCGTTTCCGCGCCGAACCCGCTGAAGGTCTTCAGGTCGCCGCCGGCGCTGAACATTTTTCCGGCGCCGGTCAGCAGCACGGCGCGAATGGCCGCGTCCTCGTCGCAGCGGATCGCCGCCAGCATCAGTTCCCGGGCCATGACGTCGTTGAGGCTGTTGGCGGCCTCCGGCCGGTTCAGGGTAATCCGCGCGACCGGCCCGGAAACGTCGAAAAGCAGGGGTTCATTGGA
>JAQCHR010000441.1 GCA_027619655.1 Pseudomonadota bacterium | reverse complement strand
TTTGTCCCGCCGATATCCGCGACAAGATGCGCCGCCATCAACTTGCCCGACCGCCGACCGGCGTTGTTTTGCGGCCCGGTTGCACCCGCACATCACTCCGTGAACTGTACTTGCGCGACGTCATCGGTCAGCAAATTTCCCGGGCGGTTTTCAAAGACGGTGCGCCGGAGCACAAAATGTCATGCTTATCCCTGTAAATCCAGCCATTTAGGATTTCTCGCTTTCTCCGGCAGATAGTCTTGGCGCAGGGCCGCGTCGGCTACTAAGCTTCCCGCCCGCGTTTCAGCCGCCGCATCGGGTTCCCGATGCCGGCTCACCCAAGGACACCGCAATGCTGGCCGCCTTCAGAGTCAGGAGTTTCCGCTTCCAGTGGCCGGCCGACCTGCTGACCTCATGGGCGTTCGAAATGGAAACGCTGATCCTCGGCTGGTACGTGCTGGTTGAAACCGATTCCGTCGTCTCGCTGGCACTGATCGGCTCGCTGCATTTCCTGGGCACGCTGATTGCCCCCATGTTTGGCGTCGCCGGCGACCGGATGGGCCGCCGCGCCGTGATATGCATGATGCGGGCAACCTATGCGACCCTGGCCGTGGCGATGATGATCTTCGGGCTGACGGACACCCTGACGCCCAACCATGTCTTTGCCATCGCCTTTCTGGCAGGCCTCGTGCGGCCCTCGGACATATCCATGCGCAATGCGCTGATCGGCGACACGATGCCGCCGGGCGGGCTGACCAACGCGATGGGACTGTCACGCACGACGCAGGATTCCGCGCGGGTCCTCGGCTCGCTGGCCGGCGCCGGGCTGCTGTCGACCCTTGGCATCGGGCCGTCCTATATCGCCATTGCCGCGCTCTATGCGGTCAGCTTCGCCTTCACCTTCGGCGTATCCCGGCATCGCCCGGGCGCCGACAACGGCCCGGACGGCACGCCGCCCCCGTTGCCCGCCTCGCCGTGGCGCAACCTGCTGGACGGACTGATCTACTGCTGGCAGACGCCGAAGGTGCTGGCGCTGATGTGGCTGGCCTTCCTGGTCAACCTGAGCGGCTACCCCATAACGCACGGGCTCCTGGGCTATGTCGCCCGGGACATCTATCACCTCGATGAGAACGGCTTCGGCCGGCTGGTCGCGTGTTTCGCCGTCGGCGCCTTGTCCGGCTCGCTGATGATGGCCTGGCTGGGCACCCCGCGCCGCCCGGAACGCTTTACCCTGCTGAACATCTTCCTGTGGTTCGGGCTGATTATCGTCTTCGGCTTCATCACCGATGAAACGATAGGCAGCGCGGTGCTGCTCCTGATCGGCATCGCCCAGGGCATCTCGATGATTTCACTGGCGGTCAGCCTGCTGACCACCGTCGCCCCGCATTTCCGGGGCTGCATCATGGGGGTGCGGATGCTGGTCGTGTACGGCCTGCCGGTCGGGCTGATGGCATCGGGCAGCATCATCGAGGCCTTCGGGTTCGCGGCGACCCTGACGATCTATGGCCTTATCGGCATTTCGATGAGTATGCTGGTTGGCATCTATTACAGGACGTCGCTCTGGAACAAGTGAGACGACCGGCACGAACAACGGAGACGGAATTTTGCGCGCCATCATATGCAAGGCCTGGGGATCGGTTGACGACCTGACGATGGAGGACGTGCCGCCGCCGGTGCCGGCGGACGACGAAATCCTGATCGAGGTCAAGGCGACCTCCGCCAATTTCGCCGATTCCATCATGATCGCCGGCAAGTACCAGACCAAGCCGGACCGGCCGTTCAGCCCGGGTCTGGAGGCATCCGGCATCGTGCTGGCCTGCGGCAATACGGTCACGAATTGCAAACCCGGCGACCGGGTGATGGCGATGCTGGCCTATGGCGGCTATGCGGAACAGGCCATCGCCAAGACCGGCGACACCTTCGTCATTCCCGACGCCATGTCGTTCGAGGACGCCGCCACCTTCCCGGTCGCCTATATGTCCAGCCATGTGGCAATCCGCTGGGAGGGCCGGCTGCAGCCGGGGGAAACCCTGCTGGTGCTGGGCGCCGCCGGCGGCGTCGGGCTGACCGCCGTGGAAATCGGCAAGGCGATGGGTGCCCGGGTGATTGCCGGCGCCAGTTCGGCCGAGAAACTGGCCGCGGCGGCCGCGCACGGCGCCGATGACGGCATCAATTACGGCACGGAATCGCTGAAGGACCGGGTCATGGCGCTGACCGGCGACAAGGGAGTCGATGTCTGCTTCGACCCCATCGGCGGCGATCTGTTCGATTCCGCCCTGTCCTCGCTCGGCTGGGGCGGCCGGATACTGCTGGTCGGCTTCGTCGGCGGCATCCCGCAGATCCCGGCCAACCGGCTGCTGGTGAAGAAACGCGCCGCGCTTGGCAGCTCGCTGCGCCATTTCCGCTGGCACCAGCAGGACAAGCTGCGCCAGAGCGTTGACGAGTTGTTCCGCTGGTACGAGGGAGGCCGGCTGCATCCGCTGATCACCCACCGGCTGCCGCTGGAAAGGACCGTCGACGCCATCAAGCTGCTGACCGGCCGGCAGGCCTTTGGCAAGGTCGTCGTCACCCCCTGACCCGTCGGAGTTGACCCATGGAAATCCGGCTTACCGAGCATGGCGCGCATATTGCCATCATCACCATCGACAACCAGCCGCGCCGCAACGCGATGACGCGGGAGATGATCGGTGACCTGGCCCGGCTGTGGGATAGGCTGGAAACCTCGCCGCACCGCTGCATCATCCTCACCGGGGCCGGTGACCGCGCCTTCAGTTCCGGCGCCGACCTGGGCGGCGACCTCAGCGCCTCGCCGGAACTGGCGCGCACCATCAATCGCGGATTGCTGAAGACCTATCCCTACCCCAAGCCCATCATCGCGGCGGTGAACGGCGATTGCGTCGCCGGGGGGCTTGAACTGATGCTCTCCACCGATATCCGCGCGGCGTCGCCGAACGCCCGGTTCGGACTGCCCGAGGTGAAATGGTCGATCTACCCGTTCGGCGGATCGACGACGAAGCTGGTGCAGCAGGTCGGCTATGTCCACGCCATGGATATGCTGCTGTCCGCCGAGTTGATCCCCGCCGAGAAAGCGGCGGCGCTCGGGCTGGTCAACCGGGTCGTCGCGGCAAGCGAATTGATGGACTGGGCCATCGCCAAGGCGGAAACCATCGCCGCCAACAGCCCGTCGGCCGTTCAGGCCGTGAAACGGCAGGTCAGTGCGACCATTGCCGATCACGTTATGTCGCGCGAGGCGATGGATCAGGAACTGGGCGACAGCGTCCGCGGCGGACCGCATTTCGTCGAAGGCGTGAAGGCCTTCCTGGAAAAGCGCCAGCCGGACTACGAATAAAAATCAGCCGTCGCGAAAGAATTCCGCCAGCCGGTTTTTCTGCAGCTTGCCGGTCGAGGTCAGCGGCAGGTCCGCCGCCGCCACGAACC
>JAQCHR010000440.1 GCA_027619655.1 Pseudomonadota bacterium | reverse complement strand
CCTGATGACGTTCTACATGAAACTGCCGGCGGGTGTTTTTAACTGGCGGTACCTTGGTGAAGCCCTGTGGGAAGCCTGGCCGGCGCTTCTGATGCCTGTTGTTATCCTCGGCGGGTTGTATGGCGGGTTGTTCACCCCGACGGAAGCCGGCGCGGCCGCGTGCGGCTATGCACTGGTTTACGGTATCCTGTTCAAACGCGGCGAGTTCCTCAAGGAACTGATGCCGGTCACCGTCCGGTCGACCAACCTGACCGCGGTTGTGTTCTTCCTGCTGGGCTGTGTCGGCGTCTTCCAGTTCCTTCTGGCCAACAAGGGCTGGCCGCAGGATCTGGCCAACTGGGTCGGCGAACTGGGCCTGTCACAGATGGGATTCCTGCTGGTCGTTCTCGGCGTGCTGCTGGTCCTGTCGATGTTCCTGACCGGTGTGGCGCTGATCGTTCTGACCGTGCCGATCTTTTTCCCGGTCGCGCTGTCGCTCGGCGTCGATCCGGTCCATCTCGGCATCATGGTCGCGCTCTGCATCGAAATGGGCGGCGTCATTCCACCGGTCGGGTTGAACCTCTTCGCGGTCAGCGGTACGACCGGCGTCCCGGTCACCAAGGTCATGAAGGGTGCGATACCGTTCCTCTGTACAGACGGTATCGTACTGATCCTTGTGCTGCTCTTCCCGATGATCGCGCTGGTACTGCCAAACTTGATGGTCGAGAAAATCTTCCAGTAGGCGGGCAGGACGTCACAAAAAAGCCGCCCGGGTGGAAACGCCCGGGCGGCTTCATTTTGTCCGATGGGAACTCAGTTGCTGCCGCGCAGCAACCCCGCGACATGATCCGCGATCGGCATGGAACTGGTCAGCCCCGGCGATTCGATTCCGAACAGGTTGACAAGGCCGGCAACGCCATGTTCCCGCGGTCCCTGGATCAGAAAATCCGCCAGCGGTTCGCCCGGCGCCGTGATGCGCGGCCGAATTCCCGAATACGAAGGCTGCAAGGCGCCGTCCTTCAGGCCCGGCCAGTACCGCCGGACGGAATCATAAAACCCGTCCGCTCGACCCGGATCGACATCGTAGTTGATCACCGGCGACTGCTCCACATCCGGCCCGAACCGCGCCTGCCCGCCCATATCGATAGAGATATGCACGCCCAGGAATTCGGTTGTCGGCGCGGGATAAACCAGCCGGCTGAACGGCGTCTTGCCAGTCAGCGAATAATAATTGCCCTTGGTGTAATAGGTCCGCGGCACCAGATCCTGCGGCATGCCCTCCAGCGCATTGGCGATGGCCGTCGCATATAGGCCGGCGCTGTTGACGACGCTGCGGCACAACAGCTGCATCGGCGCCTCTCCCCCGACATCGAGCAGAATACCGTCATCGCGGATTGCGCCGCCGGTGACGGGGCTCAGAAAGGCCACCATCGCGCCGTGATCTTCCGCATCACCCTGCAAGCCCAGCATCAAACCGTGCGAATCGATAATACCCGTGGACGGCGAAATCAGCCCGGCATGGCAGGACAGCTCCGGTTCCATGGCCCTGGCATCGGCTGCGCTGAGCATCTCCAGATCGTCCACGCCGCAGGCCGCCGCACGTTCCTTGATTCCCTGCAGCGCCGCGATCTGGTCTTGCGACGTCGCGACGATCAGCTTGCCGCACCGCCGGTGTTCGATCCCGTGCTCGGCGCAATACCGGTACAGCATATTCTTGCCGGCGACGCAGTACTTCGCCTTGAGGCTATCCTTCGTGTAATAGATACCGGCGTGAATCACTTCGCTGTTCCGGGAACTGGTGCCGGTCCCGATCATATACTCGGATTCTAGGACGATTACTTCCCGGCCCGCCATGGCGAGGGCGCGTGCCGTGGCCAGCCCCACGACGCCGGCACCGATGACGGCGCAGTCGACTCTTTCAATCATCTCAAATGTCTCGCTTGCTCCAATGAAAAAGCGGGTGCTATCACTTCACTACAACCATTCTGGGGACGGTCGCGGTCGCGCGCCCCGTTTAAACCCGCAACGCTACAATAACGGCAGGCACATGAAAGACAACACGATCGTCACCCATACCGGCAATCATCCCTATGATAACCACGGTATCGTCAATCCGCCCGTCTATCATGCGTCCACGGTTCTAACCCGGACCTATGAAGCGTTCCTCGACCGGTCGAATGCGAAGGTCCGCTACGGCCGGCGCGGCACGCCGACCACCTTTGCGCTGGAAGAAGCGATGACCGCGCTGGAACGGGCGCATGGCACCGTCATCGCGCCGTCGGGCCTTGCCGCCATCACCATGACGCTGAGTGCCCTGACCGAAGCCGGCGACCATATCCTGATCACCGACAACACCTATGCGCCGACGCGAAATTTCTCTAACAAGATCTTGAAGAAGTTCGGTGTCGAGGCGGAATTCTACGACCCGGCCATCGGTGCGGACGTTGCCGGTCTGATCCGCGACAACACCAGGTTGATCTGGACCGAAAGCCCCGGTTCGCAGACATTCGAGGTCCAGGACATCCCCGCCATCGTCCAGGCGGCGCATGCCCGGGACGTCATCGTCGTCATGGATAATACCTGGAGCGGCGGCTATTTCTACAAGCCGCTCGACCACGGGGTTGATATTTCGATACAGGCGGCGACCAAATATATCGTCGGCCATTCCGACGTCATGATGGGCACCATCGCCTGCAATGAAAAGACCTATGCAAAGGTCCAGGATTCGGCCGGCAGCTTCGGCCTCTGCGCCGGTCCCGACGATGTCTACCTGGCGCTGCGCGGCTTGCGGACCATCGGCGTACGCATGGACCGCCATAACGACAACGGGCTGAAAATGGCGAAATGGCTGGAATCGCATCCGGAAGTGATCAAGGTCATGCATCCCGGCCTGCCCGGCAGCGCCGGGCACGAATTGTGGAAACGCGATTTCACGGGCGCCAGCGGGTTGTTCGGATTTGTCCTGAAAGACCCGTCGCGGGCTCGGCTTTCCGCGTTGCTGGATACCCTGAAGTTCTATGGCATGGGCGCCAGTTGGGGCGGCTATGAAAGCCTGCTGCTGCCGAATTCACCGGCCGGCAACCGGACCGCCACAACCTGGGAACCGGGCGGCCAGACCATGCGGATCCATGTCGGGCTGGAGGATATCGACGACCTGATCGCCGATCTTTCCGCCGGGCTCGACCGGTACAGCGCCGCCTGAGGGCGGGGGATGCCATGACAACAGCCAGCGTTATCGACGCCATCGCCTTCGATTCGAACGGGCTCGTGCCCGCCATCGCACAGCAGCACGACACGGGCGAGGTGCTGATGGTGGCGTGGATGAATGCGGATTCGGTGGCGGAAACACTGGCCACCGGCAGGGTCTGCTACTGGTCGCGGTCACGGCAATCGCTGTGGCGCAAGGGCGAAAGTTCGGGACAGACCCAGCGGCTCGTCGAA
>JAQCHR010000439.1 GCA_027619655.1 Pseudomonadota bacterium | reverse complement strand
CCCCATCCGTCCGGAGGCGGAAAAAAGTTCCCGCAAGATCGGCCTGACCCAGCCGCTCCCCTTCCGCCGGTGCCGCGCCGCCTTGCCGCGCAAAGGTGGCGCGCGCCGCCGGATCGTCGAACAACGGCTGCGCCGCAAGCTGGAAGTCGCGCGCCGAGGCCCGGGAGACGACAAAGCCGAAACGGGCCAGTTTTTCAGCGCTGGCCAACAGCGTGCGGATATCCTGATTCCCGTAGCGGGCGTGCAATGCCGTCATGCCCCGCAGCATTGTCGGTACGGCGCTCGGCCGGTCCGCGCCCGCAACGGGCGAGCCCCGCGGCGCGATGAAATCGATGACCTCGGTATCCGGTTTCCCGGGATCATGCACAATACACACACCGCCGCCGCCGATACTGGCCATGGATGGCATCGTTACGCCGAGCGTAAGCGCAAGGGCGACCGCCGCATCCGCGGCGCTGCCGCCATATTTCAGGACCTCCTCGGCGGCCCGTACGGCAATCGGTTCATCGCCTGCGACAACACCGAAGAACACAAGATCGCTTTCGATCAGTCGCGTCCGGGTTGACGCCTTCTCCTCGCCACCGCCAAAGACCGTGCCCAGGATACCCTTACCATCGCCGGAATCGCTGCCGCCACCGCATGCCGTCAGCATGGCGACCGCGGCAAGAACGGCAATGCCTTGATTGCAGTACTTCCGGACCCTAGTTATTGTGCGGCGTCGGAGGAGTTGTAAGATATTGAAGCGCATTCGGGTTCCAAAGGCGGCGGCGGGCTTTGTCGAGTTTTTATGCATCGCCCTGATTACGCTGTGTGGTCAGGCTTCCGCAAAGGATATTTCAATCATTCGTGATACGGAGATTGAAAACACGATTCGGGTCTATTCCGCACCATTGTTCGAAGCCGCCGGGCTGCAGGCCAACGATATTTCCATCCACATCGTCAACGACCAGAGCCTAAACGCTTTCGTCGCCGGGGGCCAGCGCCTGTTCATCAATACGGGTCTGCTGATGCGTGCCGACGACGCCAGCCAGGTAATCGGCGTCATCGCCCATGAAACCGGCCACATCGCCGGCGGCCACCTGATCCGGATGCAGGAGAGTCTGCGCAATTCGACCACGCAGTCGATTCTCGCCATGATCCTGGGCGGCGTGGCGGCTGTCGCGTCGGGCCAACCCGGCGCAGCGCAGGCGGTGATCGGGGGCTCGGCCACGATCCAGCAGCGGTCCCTGCTGTCCTATACCCGGACAATGGAGCGTTCAGCCGATCAGGCGGGGTTTGAGTTTCTTGAAAGCACCGGCATGTCCGCGCGCGGTTTACTGGCCTTTCTGGAAATCCTCTCCGGCCAGGAATCGCTGTCGGCAGCCCGTCAGGATCACTATGTACGTTCGCACCCGTTGACACGCGACCGGATCGAGTTTCTGCGCGAACAGGTCGCCCGGTCGCCCAATTCGGACAGGCCGACTCCCGAACAGGTGACGCGCGCCCATGACAGGATGCGTGCAAAGCTGAGGGGGTATCTGAATCCGCTGTCGCGCACGCTGCGGGATTATCCGGAAACGGACACATCCCTGCCGGCCCGTTATGCCCGGGCGATCGGCTACAAGGAAAGGCATCAGGTGGAGGAGGCGCTCGCGAATGTCGACAGCCTGCTGGCCGAAGCGCCCAACGATCCGTTTTTTCATGAACTGAAGGGCGATATCCTCCAGGATGCAGGAAAACTTGCCGAGTCGATCCCCTCATATCGCAAAGCCATCGAAATTCTGCCCTGGGCAGCGCTCATCAGGATCAATCTGGCGCAATCGTTACTGGAAATGAACAATCCGGCCATGGACAGCGAAGCGCTGGTCAACTTGAATGAGGCCATCCGATACGAGCCGGAGATTCCCCTGGCATGGCGCCTGAAATCGACAGCGTATTCGCGTAGCGACGATCAGGCGCATGTCATGCTGGCGCTGGCGGAGGAAGCCATGCTGATCGGCAAGAAGGACGTCGCCCTGTACCGTGCGGAACGGGCCATGGAACTTCTGCCGAACGGTTCGGCAAGCTGGGTTCGCGCCCAGGATATCCGGAATGCGGCGCAGAAGGTGAAAAAGTGAAAGGAACCTACCCCATGACTGTCGACCGAATATTGGGCCGCGCGCGGAATGCCGCAATGGCCGTTGCGGTCCTTGCCTTTGCCGCGCCTGCGGCGGCGGACATTGTCGACAAGGACAGGAAGGCGATCGAGGAAATCGTCCATCAGTATATCCTGGAGCACCCGGAAGTCATCGCCGAGGCCATCGACCGGCTGCGCGAACGCGAACGGATCGCGCAGGAGGAAGCGCAGCGCCAGGCCAAACTTACCCTGGCGCCGCTCATCTATGAGAATCCGCAAACCCCGGAAATGGGCAATGCCAAGGGCGATGTCACCGTTGTGGAGTTTTTCGATTACCAGTGCGGTTACTGCAAACAGGTTTTCCCGGCCGTGATGAATGTTCTGAATGCGGACAAGAACATCCGGGTCCTGTGGAAGGAACTGCCAATCCTGGGCCCGGTATCCCGTTTCGCCTCGCGCGCCGCGATGGCCGCCGACAAGCAGGGAAAATACTTTAAATATCACGTCGCGCTGATGGAGCTGAAAGGACGATTGACCGAAGACAGGGTCATGGAAACCGCCCATGCGGTCGGGCTCGACATGAAGCAACTCATCACGGACATGGCGTCGCCGGAAATCGAACGATATCTCAGCGAGACCCTGGAGCTGGCGCAGTCACTCGGGATCAACGGAACGCCGGCCTTCCTGTTCGGCGATCAGCTGGTGCCCGGCGCCGTTGGCGAGGACAAAATGCGCGAACTCATCGCGCTGGCGCGCGAAACTAAAGGCTGAAACCGGCATTCCATAAGGGAGATCGCCGCCGTGGTGAAGAAAGCTTCATGACCGTCCCCTCTCACAGATTTTCGATATCGACCGGCGCGATCTCGTCCGCCGGGGTGAAGCCGAAGATCCGACCGTAGAAATACAGTTCGCCCTCCAGCGCACGCCGGATGTTATCCGCCTGCCGGAACCCGTGCCCTTCCCCGGTGAAGGGGATATAGGCGACGGGCGTGCCCTTTTCCCGCAGCGACGCCACCATGGTTTCCGCCTGGTTGGGCGGCACGACCTTGTCGTCGAGCCCCTGAAAGAAGATGACGGGACAATCGAGCCGGTCGACAAAATGGATCGGCGAACGTTCCCGGTACAGCGCCTCCGCTTCCGGCCAGGGGCCGACCAGCCGGTCGAGATAGCGGCTTTCGAACTTGTGCGTATCCGTCGCCAGCGCCGTCAGGTCGCCGATGCCGTAATGGCTCGCCCCGGCGCGGAACGTGTCGCGGAACGTCAGGGCGCACAGCGTCGTATACCCGCCGGCGCTCCCGCCGGTGATGATGAGCTTGCCGCCCTCGACCC
>JAQCHR010000438.1 GCA_027619655.1 Pseudomonadota bacterium | reverse complement strand
TTTCGGCCCGGCCCGCGTCGCATTGCCGCCGAACGCCTTCCTGCAACCCAGCAAGGGCGGCGAAGACGCCATCGTGGCGGCGGTCTGCGCCGCGGCGGCGGACGCAAGGAACATAGCCGACCTCTATGCGGGCTGCGGCGCGCTCAGTTTCCCGTTATCGACCATCGCCCCGGTGCATGCCTTCGAGGGCGATGCCGAGATGGTCCAGGCGATCCGCCGGGCGGACGCCCGGCGCGCCGTCATCGCCGAAATCCGAGACCTTGCCCAGCAGCCGCTGCACCATACGGAACTGAAAAATTTCGACATGATCGTCTTTGACCCGCCCCGCACCGGGGCGAAAACGCAGGCCGCGGCGATTGCCGGGTCGGATGCGGCGACGGTGGTCGCGGTTTCCTGCAACCCGGCCACGCTGGCGCGGGATCTGCGGCTGCTGGCCGATGGCGGATACCGGATCGAGTCGGTTCAGCCCATTGACCAGTTCCCCTGGTCGGCGCATGTCGAAGCCGTCGTGGTGCTGCGCCGCTGACCGTGCGTCTACTCTTCGACCGCCGCCCCCGGCATAAGCTGGCGTGCGATGAGCACCGATTCGGGACCGATCGACGCCCATTCGGCGAATTCGACGACCATCGCATCGTCGCTCAACAGGTAGTCGAGCACCCCGCCCAGGAAGGCCGGGTCCGCGGCGCGGGCGCGGATATCCGCCGGTCCTATGCCGCTCAGCGCAAGAAACCGGCCGAGCCGGTCCGAGTCTTCGGCGATAAATCCGAGGCAGCGGATGGCGAGCAGTTGCGCCGCGTCGCTGCGTCCTGTTTCGACTGGATGCTTCATGCGGCCTACGGTATAGCACATCCGGGCAATCCGGAAATCGCCCGACTGTCGAAAGAGATTCCCCATGGCATGGAACCCCAGCCAGTATCTCGCCTTTGCCGGGCCGCGCATGCAGCCCGCCATCGACCTGCTGGCCCGCATCCCGCAGGACGCGCCCGATACCGTCATCGACCTGGGCTGCGGCCCCGGCAATATCACCCCGCTGCTGCGGCAGCGCTGGCCCGACGCCCGTATCCTGGGGCTCGACAATTCCGACACGATGCTCGCGCGCGCCCGTACCGCGATGCCGGATGAAGCATTTGAATTCGCCGACATCACGCAATGGAACCCGGACACGCGCTACGACGTGATTTTTTCCAATGCCACCCTGCAATGGGTCGAAGGCCATGACACGCTGTTTCCGCGGTTGCTGGGCCATGTCGCGCCGGGCGGGACGCTGGCGATCCAGATCCCGCGCAACAGCGACGCCCCGTCGCACCGGTTGATCGACGACGTCATCGAAAGCGGCCCGTGGCGCGACCTGCTGGCGCCGATCCGCGACGCCAACCCGACGCAGAAGCCGGAATGGTATCGCAACCTGCTGGTCGGGCAGGCGAAAAATCTCGATATCTGGGAAACCGAATACCTGCAGGTGCTGGACGGCGACAACCCGGTCGCCGAATATACCAAGGGCAGCCAGCTGACCCGCTACCTGGGAAAGATGGACGAACCCTGGAGCCGCGAATTCGAATCGCAATACCGGGACCTGGTCGCCAAAGCCTATCCGCCGGAAGCGGACGGCAAGACGCTGTTTCCCTTCCGTCGCCTGTTCATCGTGGCATCCGCCTGAATTCAACCGGAGTACAAGCCGTGAAACTTCTCGTTCTCGCCGCCGACGGCATCGGTCCCGAAATCACCGGCGCAACGGTCAAGGCCGTCGAGGCCCTGAACCACCGGTTCAACCTGGGACTGGAACTCACCCATGCCGACGCGGGGCTGAGCAGCTTCGAAAAGAACGGTACCACCCTGACCGAAGCGGTTCAGGCGCAGGTGATGGCGAGCGATGGCGTCATCCTCGGGCCGACCGATTCGCTGGTCTACCCGCCGGCATCGCAGGGCGGCATCACCCTGTCGCCCTGGTTCCGCAAGAACCTGGACCTTTACGCCAATATCCGCCCGTCGCGAGCGCGGCCGGGCGTGCCCTGCCTGGCGTCGGATATCGACCTCGTCATCGCGCGGGAGAACACGGAAGGCTTCTACGCCGACCGGTCGATGTTCCAGGGATCGGGCGAATTCATGCCGACCGAGGACATGGCGCTGGTCGTGCGCAAGATCACCCGCGCGGCGTCGGAGCGCATCGCGGAATCCGCCTGCCGCCTGGCGATGACCCGGCGCAAGAAGCTGACCATCGTGCACAAACGCAACGTCCTGAAACTGTCCGACGGGCTGTTCTATGACGTGGTGCGCGGCGTCGCGGCGGACTACCCGGAGCTGGAAGTGGACGACTTCATCGTCGACGCCATGGCCGCGCTGCTGGTGCGCAAGCCCGCCGCGTTCGACGTGGTCGTCACCACCAACATGTTCGGCGACATCCTCTCCGACCTGGCCGCGGAACTGTCCGGCGGGCTGGGTCTCGGCCCGTCGATCAATGCCGGCAGGGACCGCGCCATCGCCCAGGCCGCGCACGGCTCCGCCCCCGACATCGCCGGCAAGAATTCCGCCAACCCGACGGCGCTGATGCTTTCCGCCGGCATGCTGCTGGCCTGGCTTGGCGAGCGCCACAATCGCGAGGACCTGAGCGAGGCCGCCCGGCGGCTCGACGAAGCGGTCGATGCGCAACTGGGCGATCCGGCCGGCCGGACCGTCGATCTTGGCGGAAAACTGGGAACGGATGCGTTCGGTGCGGCAATCGCCGCCCGGATCGCCGGCTGATACCTTAACGAAAACCCAGTCCAATTAAAGATTTAGGTAAATAATACACAAGTTATCCACAACATGTTGCCTGTTAACGTTTCGTTAACCCAGAATGTAGTAAATTTTTTACTGCAAGGAGTTGTTCGGTTAACCATGACCGGCGGCTCTTCCGAGACTGGACTGGAAAGCGGTGACAATGCGCATTTTTCCTGAGGGACAGAATAGAAAACCGCGTAGAACGGTCACCCATCGCAGTCAATCCGGCGTCTATTACGGGTTTACCGAATTCGGTATCGACGACCCGTTGCCGAACGCGGCCGGCATTTACATGCTGGTAACCGAAATCCTGGGGCCGGACCGCTGGCAGATCATTCTTGTCGGCGAAACCGGGAACTTCGCGGCCGGCATCGCACCGGTCGCCGCCGCACCGGAAGCCCTGCGCCGCGGCGCAACCCGGGTCCTGCTGCATTTTTCGCTGCTGGGCAGCCGCGAGCGGCTGAACGCCGCCAGGGACCTGTGGATGGCGAACCGCGCGCCGCTGGTTTCCTGGACGCCGGAGGCGATCCGCCAGACCGCGTAGCCCGGCACGGCGGCGAAACGCCGCGCGTTGCGCTTCAGCCGCCCTGTGTCTTGGGCAGCATCGTCCGTTCCGCAAATATCCGCAAATCGCCATCTGCGCTGGCGCGCGCCGCATCGCGGACCTGCCG
>JAQCHR010000437.1 GCA_027619655.1 Pseudomonadota bacterium | reverse complement strand
GCCGGATCCGGCGACACGGTGCTGGTTGCCGGCGGATCGCCGGAACAGCGCAAGGTTCTGGGCGCGCATCTGGCCTATAACCGGCTCGAGGTACAGGAAGCCGCCGCCAATGGCGCGCCGGGCCGGGTTCGCGTCGTCGTCGAACGCTATGTGGTAACGCCGCCGACCTGTCCGGACTGGAGCAAGCCAGTCGGCGAGGATTCCCAGAATTCACCGGGCGCCAATTTCGGCTGCGCGAATACCGCCAATCTCGGCATGATGGTCGCTAATCCGGGCGACCTGCTGCGCGGCCGTAACCCCGGCCCGGCGGACGGCACCGCAGTGTCGGCCGGTATCAAACGCTACCGCGACGGCAAGGTGCGGGAACTCCTGGAAGACGACCGGGTAACCGCGTTTACGGGAAATTGATCATGACGGCGGTCGCCAGCAAGGGACAGCAGATCGCAGCGCGGGATGCGGGGGGCAATATTGCCGCCCTCAGCACGATAGTTGCGTTCACGCAGGATGAGTCAACGCAGGAAGCCCTGACGCGACTGGCCGAAAAGGGACTGATGCCGCATGCGTCCGTCGTGCCCGGCGGGTTGTCCACCGCTGTTACAACCGGCATGCCCGACTGCACCGTTCTGCTGGTCGATATCTCGGATTCGCCCGATCCCGTCGCCGATATCCATCACCTGTCGGGCCTTGGCGCGGCGCAGATCGTCGCGACCGGCCCGGTCAACGATGTGACCCTGTACCGGGCGCTGCTTGATGCCGGCGCGTCGGATTACGTCGTTGTCCCGGTCGTACCGGAAGAACTGGCTCGCGCCCTGACGGTCAAGCGTCGCGAGGAACGCAGCGACGCCGTGGCAGAGACAACCATGGCGACCGCGGTGATCGGCGCGCGGGGCGGGGTCGGCGCCACGACCATTGCCGTCAGCATCGCCTGGCTGCTGGCGCATGAGTACAAGCAGCGCACGGCGCTGCTGGACCTGGACCTGCAGTTCGGCACCTGCGCCCTGGCGCTCGACCTGTTGCCGGGCCGGGGCCTGCGCGAGGTGCTGGAAAGCCCCGACCGGATCGACTCGATGTTCGTGTCGAGCGCGATGGTCAACGAAAGCGACACCCTGTTCGTGCTCGGCGGCGAGGAACCGCTGGAGGAAGCGCTGTACCTGAACCCGAACGGAATCGGCATCCTGTTCGCGGCCATCCAGCCGGATTTCACCAATATCGTTGTCGACCTGCCCCGCACCATGGTGACGGGACAGCGCTCGTTGCTGGAAAGCATGACCAGTATCCTGATCGTCAGCGACCTGTCGCTGTCGGGTATGCGCGATACGGTTCGCCTGAAGGCGCTGGCGCAGGAGTCGGCGCCGGACGTGGCGCTGGAGGTTATCGTCGCCGAGGGACAGAACCGACGCAATACAATCAGCAAGGCTGATTTCGAGCGCGGCATCGAGGGCAAGATCGCGCATATCGTGCCGTTCGATGCGCGCACCGCCGACGAGGCGGCCTCCAATGGCAGGGCGGTGCCCGAATCCGGCGGCAGCCGCCGGCCCCTGGTGAAGTCCCTGCGGCAGATCACGGGGCGGGTCGCGCTGGAGGGTAAACCCAAGGCACGCCGGAAGTGGTTTGGCAAATGACCGATGGCGCCGTCCTGACATTTCCGAAGGGGGCTTCGGGCGATAATGCCCGTATCCTGGAGATCGTTCGCGCCGAGATCCCGGCGGAATCCCTGAAAGGCCTGAATCGCGGCGTAATTGCCCGTCAGGTGAAGACCATCGTGGATCGGGAAATCGCCGCGTCCGGCACCGTCATGAACCTGTTGCAGCAGCGCGATATGGTGACGGAAATCGTCAACGCGCTGCATGTCGGCCAACCCGTTCGGCCGGCAGGCCCGGAATCGGTCGGCCAGCGGTTCCCCGATGCCGCCGCCGTATCGCGGCCGACGGCGAATTCGATCGCGTCGCTGATGCTGGCGCCGGAATCCGACGAGACCATCGATGAGGATCCGAAAGCCCGGAACCAGAACAAGAGCAAGGAAAGCGTCGAGGAAGCGGCGCTGCGCGTTCGTCCGATCCTGCTGGAACGGATCGACCCGGTTGCCGCGATGAAACTGACCCGCAAGGAACTGGCCCGGCAGGTTGGCGAGATCGTCGGCGAACTGCTGCACGAGGAAAGCATCCAGCTCAACCAGTTGGAACAGCGCGACCTGGTCACGACGCTGGTCAACGACACGATGGGCCTGGGCCCGCTGGAACAGTTGCTGGCGGATGAGAAGGTCACCGACATCATGGTGAACGGGCCGAAGCAGGTCTATATCGAAAAGGGCGGCAAGCTGACGCTGACCGATATCACCTTCCGCGACAACGCCCATCTTCAGGGGATTGCATCGCGGATCGTGACCCGGATCGGACGGCGGGTCGATGAAACCAGCCCGATGTGCGATGCGCGGCTGGAAGATGGCAGCCGCGTCAATATCATCATTCCGCCGCTGGCGATCGATGGCGCGTCCATATCCATTCGGAAATTCTCGAAGAAGAAAATCACGCTCGATACGATGGCGCGGCAGAAGAATATCTCCGACCAGATGGCGACGGTCATGAAGATCGCCGCCCGGTGCCGGCTGAACATCCTGATTTCCGGCGGTACCGGTTCCGGGAAGACGACCCTGCTGAATGCCTTCAGCCGCATGATCGACCAGGGCGAACGGATCGTGACGATCGAGGATGCGGCGGAGCTGCAGCTGCAGCAGCCCCATGTGGTGCGGCTGGAAACCCGTCCCGCGAACCTCGAAGGACATGGCGAAGTCAGTATCGGCGATCTGCTGCGAAACTCCCTGCGTATGCGGCCCGATCGCATCATCCTCGGCGAGTGCCGCGGTGCAGAGGCCGTTGACATGCTGCAGGCGATGAACACGGGCCACGAAGGATCTATGTCGACGATTCACGCCAACCGCCCGCGCGAGGCGCTGACGCGGCTGGAAAACATGTTCGGCATGGCCGGCATGAATATGCCAATGCATGCCGTGCGGACCCAGATCGCTTCGGCGCTCGACATGATCGTGCAGGTCAGCCGCATGCGCGACGGTATCCGCCGGGTAACCCATGTCACAGAAGTCGTCGGCATCGAGGGCGAGACGATCACAATGCAGGACCTGTTCACCTTCGAATACGAGGGCGAGGACCGCGACGGCATTCTGACCGGGACCTTCAAATCCTCGGGGCTGCGGCCGGCATTTTCGGAAAAGGCGGCGTATTACGGCCTCGAACGGCCGCTGGTGGAAGCGATACGATGGATCAGATTCAGGCCCTGGGCGTGCTGGACTGGCAGGCTGCCGCGTTGATGGCGTCGGCCATGACCACGGTCAGCCTGCTGATTTTTGTCGTGGCCTCCGCGACCAACCGGGCGCGCAAGCGACGGGAACGCCGGCTTGCCCGCGTCGTCGTGCCGTCCGCCGG
>JAQCHR010000436.1 GCA_027619655.1 Pseudomonadota bacterium | reverse complement strand
GCATTTCACGACCCTTTATGAGAATGTCCGCTATCCGATCAGCCGGGCGCGCGGCGCCTACTGGGCCGGCCGGGCCGCCGAAGCCAGCGGCATACACGCGCGGGCCGCGGCGCAGCAATGGTACGGCGCCGCCGCCACCCATTTCACCACCTTTTACGGACAACTGGCGCTGAGCCGCCTCGTCACCCAACCCTCCCCCGTCTGGCAACCGCAATCGGCACAGCAGGATATCCTGGCCTTCCGCAACCGGGAAACCGTGCGGCTGACGCGCATGCTGGCGGAGCTCGAACGCAATGACCTGGTCGAAACCTTCCTGGAAAAGCTTATGGTCGATGCGACGAGCGGGTCGGAATGGACCCTGGTCGCGAATTTCGCCATCGAGGTCGGCCGCCAGGACATGTCGGTGCGGGTCGCCAAACAGGCCATCCGCGACGGCATCGTCCTGACCGAAACAGGCTATCCCGCCCTGCCGACAGCGCTCGACATTCCCGCCAACCCGGCGCTGGTCCACGCGGTCATTCGCCAGGAAAGCGCGTTCGACACGCAGGCGACCAGCGGCGCCGGCGCCCGCGGCCTCATGCAACTGATGCCGGCCACTGCCAGGGGCCTGGCGCAGCAGATGAATATCAGCCATTCGCACCAGCAACTGACAGCCGATCCGGCGCATAACCTCAACCTCGGCAGCACCTATCTGGCCCAACTGATCGACACGTTCGACGGTTCGGTCGTGCTGGCGCTCGCGGCGTATAATGCGGGTCCCAGCCGGGTCCGCCGGTGGCTTACGGAATATGGCGACCCGCGCGACGGATCAATCCTTGCCGCCGTGGACTGGGTGGAATCCATCCCCTATCCGGAAACACGAAATTATGTACAAAGGGTTCTGGAAAACCTCCCCATCTACGGGTATCGCTTGCAGGACGATTTCGATCCCGCGAAAATCGTCGAGGCGCTGACCGGGTCCAACCGGGTCAGCATTCCCTGATCCGTTTTCCGGGTCCGCCGCCCGGAAGCGCGAGAGGAGACAGAATGTCCGCAGACCTGAGCGGAATCCGCGCCTGCGTTTTCGACGCCTATGGCACGTTGTTCGACGTCCATTCCGCCGCCGCGCGCTGCCGCGGCGACCTGGGCGACAATGCGGACCGCCTGTCCGCCCTGTGGCGTCAGAAACAGCTGGAATACAGCTGGTTGCGCAGCCTGATGGGCGCCCATACGGATTTCTGGCAGATCACCGGCGACGCGCTGGATTACGCCATGGCCGCCGTCGCGCTCGACAGCCCGGCCCTCCGCGAAAAGCTGATGTCGCTCTACCTGACCCTGGACGCCTATCCCGAAGTGCCCAAGGTCCTGGCGCAGCTCAAGGCGGCCGGCCTGCGCACCGCCATCCTGTCCAACGGTTCGCCGATGATGCTCGACGCCGCCGTCACATCGGCCGGCATTGCGGCGCAGCTGGACCATGTCCTCTCCATCGAGGGAGTCGGGATCTTCAAGGTGGCCCCGCAGACATACCAGATGGCGGTCGACCGGTTCGCCCTGCCGCCCGCCCAGATCAGCTTCATGTCGTCCAACGCCTGGGACGCGGCCGGCGCGGCGCATTTCGGCTTCCAGGTCATCTGGATCAACCGGTTCGGCCAGCCCCGGGAGCGATTGCCCGGCACGCCGAAGGCCGAACTGTCATCGCTGGTCCCGCTGCCGGGCATGGTCGGGGCGCAACCGGCATGAACGGCTATCGCGAACACCGTTTCACGTCACAGGATGGCCTGTCCCTTTACTACCGGGCCTATGGCGCGGAAAATGCCAGGGGCACGCCCGTGCTGTGCCTGACCGGGCTGACCCGCAATTCCCGCGATTTCCACCGGGTCGCCCAGCGCCTGTCCGGCGACCGCCTTGTCCTGTGCCCCGATTACCGCGGCAGGGGACGGTCCGATTACGACCCCGATAGCAACAACTACCAGCCGGCCACCTATCTGAACGACATACGCCACCTGCTGGCCATCGCCGGCATCGGCAGGATTGCCGTCATCGGCACGTCGCTGGGCGGGTTGCTGGCCATGGCGATGGGCGCGGCGATGCCGACCGTGCTGGCCGGCGTCGTGCTGAACGATGTGGGGCCGGAAATCGGCGGCGCGGGACTGGCCCGCATTGTCGATTATATCGGCACGGACCGGCCGCATCCGGACTGGGCCAGCGCCGCACGGGACCTCGCCGTGATGTTTCCCCACCTGTCGCTGGAAAGCGACGAGGCCTGGGAAGCCGCCGCCCGTGCGACCTGGCGCGAGGGCGATGACGGCATCCTGCATTACGACTGGGATGTCCGGATCGCCGAGCCGATACGCGCCGGCGCGCCCCTGCCCGACCTCTGGGGCCTGTACCGCAGCCTGGGCCAGCTTCCCCTGCTGGCGGTGCGCGGCGCCCTGTCCGATATCCTGAGCCCGGAAACCCTGTCCCGCATGGCCGACGCCCATCCGGGCCTGCAGCAGGTCACCGTTGCCGGTGTCGGCCATGTGCCGTCTCTCAGCGAACCTGACATTACCGATACGCTCGACGCCTTCGTCGCAGCGTTATAGGCTTTGCGGGTTTTCCGCCGCACGCAGTACGGAGACTTGCCATGCCTATCGGCGCCTTCTTCCCCAATCTCGCCTTCAACAACGACCCCGAAGCGATCCGCGAATGGGCCCAGGCGGTCGAGGCGCTGGGCTATGACTATATCGACGTGCCCGACCACACGGTCGCCGTCGATCGCGCCAGCCGGCCGGAATTCAAGGGTCCCTATGACCTGACCAACCCCTATCACGAAACCTTCGTGACGATGGGATTCCTCGCCGCGATCACCCGGCGGGTGCGGCTGAAATCTTCGGTGCTGATCCTGCCGCAGCGGCAAACAGCGCTGGTAGCCAAACAGGCGGTGGAGGTGGACGTATTGTCCGGCGGGCGGCTGGATCTCGGGATCGGCGTCGGCTGGAACCCGATTGAATACGAAGCCCTTGGCGAAAACTGGAAGACCCGCGGCCGGCGCCAGGACCAGCAGGTCGAAGCAATGCAGCGGTTGTGGTGCGACGATATCGTGCAGTTCGAAGGCGAATGGGACACGCTGAAAGGGGTCGGCCTCAACCCCGCCCCGATCCAGAAGCCCATCCCCCTGTGGTTCGGCGGCGCGGTCGACGCAACCCTGCGCCGGGCCGCCCGGCATGGCGCGGGCTGGATCCCGCTGGGCGAGCCGGATGACACGTCCGCCGAAAGGCTGGCCACGCTGCGCGTTTTCCTTGCCGAAGAAGGCCGCGACCCGGCGGCGTTCGGCATCGAATGCTGGATCCGCACGCGCGATCCCGACCCGGAATCCTGGCTGGGCAATGCGCGGGCATGGCAGGCACTGGGGGCAACCCATGTGACGCTTTATACCGCCGGCACCGCCATCGGCCCCGTCAGCGAGCAGATCACGGCATTACGCC
>JAQCHR010000435.1 GCA_027619655.1 Pseudomonadota bacterium | reverse complement strand
CAGCAGGAAGAACGGCTGCGCCAGCACGCCGAACAGCAGGGTGAACCCGGTGGCCATGCCCAGCCCGATCAGCAGCGCGTGGATGACCAGTGCCTCGGCCCGTTCGCGGTCGCCCGCGCCAAGCGCCCGGGCGACGGCGGCGGAGATCCCGCCGCCCATCGCGCCAGCCGACATCATCGACATCATCGCCTGGACGGGAAATACCAGCGCGAGCGCCGCCAGCCCGGCGACGCCCAGCCGGCCGACATACCAGGCGTCGGCGAAGGTCACCAGCGTCTGCGCCGCCACTACGGCGATATTGGGCAGCGCCAGCCGCGCCAGCGTCGCCCCGACCGGTCCTTCCAGCAGAACCAGCCGCCGGGCCTGTCCGCGCGCCGCCGGGGTCGGCCGCGCCGCGGGGGCGTCAGGGGCGTCGGGAAAACTGCCGGGGCTTAGCATCGCTTAACATCGGTTATCATTTGTAAGGTCCGCACGTATATCGCCGCCTGCGTTTTGGCTGCCGGCTATGGATTCCGGATCGGGGTCCGGGATGACAGTAGGGTGGTGTGCGCCGGCTTCGCGGCCATCATCCCATCACGCCTGCGCCAAAAATCCCGCGCCTGTCAACCCTTACCCCGAATCTGTCTCTCCGCACACCAAACCCGTCATCCCGGACCCCGATCCGGGATCCATGGCGCAACGGCACAACGCTGCCGGAACAAACGCCTGCGCGCCACCGGGTTGGGGGGCCCGGCCGGGGCGGTCGAGAGATCAAAAATTTGCGGGGACTTAACATCGGTTGGCATCAGTTATCATTTTACACAGGCCGCACCTATATCGCCGCCCCGTAGGAATAGCGAACACGAAGGGCGTCGATGGCATCTAATTGCCAATATAGCATAAAATAGGAAAAAAAGCAATATTCCAGCCTGCTGCCCCGAAAGCGGCCGGGGGTGTATCGTGGTGGGAACGCAGGCGCGGCGCGGGAGGAAGGGCGTTGAAACTCTACACAATAGGCTTCACGAAAAGCACGGCGGCGCATTTCTTCGGGCGGCTGATCGAAGCCGGGGTCCGGCGGGTGATCGATGTGCGGCTGCACAACACCTCGCAGCTTTCGGGCTTCGCCAAGATGCCGGATCTCGCCTGGTTCCTGCAATCGCTGGGCGGTATCGACTGCCGCCACGAACCGGCGCTGGCGCCGACGAAGGAGATGCTGGACGATTACAAGAAGAACAGCGGAAGCTGGGAAGACTATGAACCCCGCTTCCGGGCGCTGATCGCGGAACGCCGCATCGAAACAGTGCTCGACCCGGCGGCCCTGGACGGCGCCTGCCTGCTGTGCAGCGAGGCCGCGCCGCATCATTGCCACCGGCGCATCGTGGCGCAATATTTACGGGAAAAATGGAACGGGGACGTTGAGATCGGGCATTTGTAACCGGCGCGGGCCGGTTACACCCGAACCTCACTCACATGCAACGCCGAACTGGACAGGTAGGCGTGGCCGCTGACCTTGGCGTAGAAGCGCCGGTCAGCGGTAACCATCGGGCGTTGTTCCTGGAGCGCGAGGGCGAGGTAGAAGCAGTCATAGGCCGGATGGTCGAGGTCCAGCGCGAGCCGTGCAGCGGCGGGGGCGAGCTGGCGCATGGTGGCGGGGATGGCGATGGGCGCTTCCAGCAGCAGGTCCAGCGCATCGCGCAGGGAGTCCCGCCCGAAATCGCCGCGCCGCGCCATGGCCCACAGGGCGTTCGCGGTTTCCGCATAGATCATTTCCGGCGCGCAGAGCACCCGGTTACCCGCCAACAGCGCCGCCGCCTGGTCCGAATAGGGCTCGTTGACGACCCATTTTACCGCAACGCTGGCATCGACCACATAGCCGTTCATGGACTGCTGTCACGGTCCCTGTCGCGTCGGATCAACTCGGTACTGTCGATACTGGACCGCAACCGCGCCCGAAGGGCCGCCGCGCGGCGGGCGAAACTGTCCCGCGTCGCGGCAGTTTCCAGCAGCGACTCCCGCAATATGTCCCGGTGTTCGGCTTCGGCGGATTGTCCGTGTTCCACCGCACGCTTTTTCAACGCCCGGACGATCTGCTCGTCCACATTGCGGACCGTAAGCTGCGCCATTTTCGATGCCTTCAACGAAATGTCTTCATTGCAGGCAATTTAGTATCAGGCCCTTGAAATCGCAAGCGGAATGCGCATGCGGTCCGGCCTTGTTACCCCGGCGCGCGCAATCCATACCGCCTGACCGGAAGAATGGCCGTCAAGGGCCCGTTTCACCGCGACGCGCCGGCGTTGGCGGCAACGCCGACTATAGACGGCGACCGCGGTCCCGATAGCGGCGCATCAGGAAGGTGCTGTCGATGCTGGACCGCAGGAGCGCGCGCATGGCGGCGGCACGTTGCGCGAGGCTGCCCCCGGTTGTGGCGGCGCCTCGCAGCGATTTTTCCCGGAAATACCGGCGTTTGGCCTCGGCGGATTGCCTATGTCCAATTGCGTGCTTCTTCAGCACCCGGACCATCTGGGCATCGTCATTAAAAACGGTAAGTTGCGTCATTTTCATGCCCCCTACGAATCGTCTTCAATACCGATTACTTAGGGGCAGCACATTGATATCGCAAGGGGAGATGGCGTTTCTCCGGCGCGGCCGATCGGGTCAGGCAGGCTTCCGCCATATCCGTTTTGCCTCGTCCTCGCCGAGCGTGAAGTCGAGGCTGTACAATCCTGCCTCCAAACCGTTCGCCGCACCATGCGCGGCGAGGCCGTTTGCGCCGTTGAGTTCTGCCAGCGCCTGCGCAACCGTGCCCCGGTCATAGCCTTCGAGGAGCAACACCCGGTCGGCGATGCCGTCCGGCGTGCCGCGCAATTCCTTTTCCTGGGATTTAGTTTCGCTGGATGCCCGGTCGCCGAGTAGCAGGTGGGCGGCGTTCAGCCCCGGGCGGGCGGCGAGAGCGGGCAGGATATCCTCCGCCAGCCAGCCGCCCAGCCGGTCTTCCGCGCCCGGCTGCGCCGACAGCCGGATCGTCAGCAGGAAGCCGCCGATGCCGTGGCCATGGCTGGATGTTACGGTGCAGAGCGTGCGGTTCATCCCGGCGAACAGCGGCAGGGTGCGGTTCGACCAGGGTGTGGGGTTGTTCAGCCGCTCCAGATAGGCGGGCGAGGTCAGCGTCGCCAGCGTTTCCGTCTGGTACATGATGCAGAGCCGCGGGCTGCCGGTCAGTAAATGGTAGCGCGACCCCCGCAGGAAGCCCGGAATCGCAACCCGCTCGATCATGTGCTCATGGGTATGCCAGTGGTCGTGATCCGCGTCCCGCCCGGGTTGCAGATCGTACCAGGCGACGAAACAGCCCTTTCCCGGCATGGCCATGGATGCGCTTCCCTCTATTTCTGCGTTGTGCAGACGATGCGGCGCTGCCCGGCATAGACGGCGCTGCGCAGCGAGCAGGCGGTGATTTGCCGTCCGGCCTCGTCCACCAGCCACAGGGTGTCGCCAGCGGCGA
>JAQCHR010000011.1 GCA_027619655.1 Pseudomonadota bacterium | reverse complement strand
TCTAAGCCAAGTGGACACTAAACCTCCCTCAAGACGCGCGGCAGAGCGGTCACGCCGGACGGTTACGGCTAGAGGGGGCGGCAGGTGGCGGGGACTGCGGACGGACAACTCCCTACTTCTTCGGAAAGGGGATGACGTTGTTGCTCTCGCGGAAAGCAGCCAGGCCTTCTTCTTCAATCGTCTTCAACACTTCACGCAGTGCTGCCTGGTCCGTATCGAATAGGTCATCCCATACCGTGGAAGTGCCTTTCTGATCGACAACCTCCAACGCCCACACGTCCTCATACTCAAGTCGGTAGATCTCAATGCTGAATTCGTGTCCCTCAACGGTAACCCGTTGGCTGAGGCCTGAGTGGACAATCTTGGGATCAGTCATTTGTTTCTCAACGGTGACCGCGATCCAGGCATTCTCAGCCATTTCGATGGGCATGCGCAACTCTGAGGCAAACCATGATGGCGTGATCATGGGTGGGAACTAGAGTTAATTAAACAGCTGATAGGAAGCTTTACATGGCGATGGTTTGAACCTATGACGTTGACATATGGGTCACGTTGCTGGTACACAATTCCAGTGTGAGGCCCTGATAACATAGTTATTTTTCAATGCCTTAGATACGGCTAATTCGTAGTCTTCTCCTGGGCACCATCTTCAGACGGTAGCGCTACGGCAGCGTCGAGCGACGGCGCCGGAACGCAAGGGAAATTCGCTTCGTGACGATAGTACTGCATCAGGGCGACCTGCCCGGCGATGTCGATTTCGGCGACAGCGTCGCTATCGATACGGAAACCATGGGCCTGGATCCGCACCGCGACCGCTTGTGCCTGGTCCAGTTGTCCGCCGGCGACGGCACCTGCCATCTCGTAAAAATGCCGGTCACCGGCCGCGATGCGCCGAACCTGTCACGGCTGCTGACCGACAGAAACGTTTTGAAGCTGTTCCATTTCGCGCGCTTCGATATCGCTGCGCTGCGCAACGGGCTGGGCGCCGAAACCAGCCCGGTCTACTGCACGAAAATCGCATCGAAACTGGTGCGCACCTATACCGACCGGCACGGGCTGAAGGATTTGTGCCGCGAATTGCTGGGGGTCGATCTGTCCAAACAACAGCAATCCTCGGACTGGGGTGCTGCGACCCTGACCGAGGCGCAGATGGCCTATGCGGCCAGCGATGTGCTGTATCTGCATGAACTGCGCGCCCGGCTGGACGAGATGCTGCTGCGCGAAGGCCGCATGCATCTGGCGCAGGCGGCCTTCGATTTTCTGCCGATCCGGTCCGAACTTGACCTCGCCGGCTGGGGCGAACAGGATATTTTCGCCCATAGCTGACCTTGCCGCCGCCTCGCAATGCCGTGTTTCTTTTTTTGGCGAATCACGGCATACTCTGACTGAGCGATTCGCCGTGAAAGCCGCACCAGCGCAAGGATCCGGTAGCCGAATCACCCAACGGGCGATGCGCCCATCAAAAGGACCGATACCCTGAGTTCATCGAAAGCGAAGACGCTAAAATCCGCACCGGCCACCGATCTTGTTTCGGCGGCCCGGGTGCTGAAGCTGGAAGCGGATGGCATCAATGCGCTATCCGCCTCACTGGACGGCCGCTTTACCGCGGCGTTGGATGTGCTGGCGAATGTCAAGGGACGGGTCATCGTGACTGGCATGGGCAAAAGCGGCCATGTCGCCCGCAAGATCGCCGCGACCCTGGCATCAACGGGTACGCCCGCCTATTTCGTACATCCCGGCGAAGCCAGCCATGGCGACCTTGGCATGATCGCGCGTGATGACGCGATTATCGCCCTGTCGAATTCCGGCAACACTCGTGAACTCTATGATCTGTTCGAATATGCCAAACGGTTCGCCATTCCGCTGATCGCCATCACCTCGGGCGCGGACAGCACCATGTCGGACGTGGCCGATATCGCATTTATCCTGCCGCCGATTCCCGAAGGCTGCCCGATGGGCCTTGCGCCAACGACATCGACAACCATGGCGCTCGCCCTGGGCGACGCCATCGCGGTCGCCCTGCTGGAGCGCCGGGGGTTTTCAACCACCGATTTCCGGGTGCTGCATCCCGGCGGCCAGATCGGGTCCAGCCTGCAGCGGGTATCCGACCTGATGCATACCGGCGACGAACTGCCGCTCGCGCCGGAAGACGCAGGCATGAGCGACGCCGTCCTGGCGATGACCGCTAAGCATTTCGGCTGCGTCGGAATCATCGGACAGGACGGGACGCTGAAGGGCGTCGTTACCGACGGTGACCTGCGTCGGCACATGTCCGATTCCCTGTTGAGCCGGACCGCCGCGGAAATCATGACCGTCAATCCGGCGACCATCCGGGCCCAGGCGCTGGGCGCCGAGGCGCTGTCCCTGATGAACGAGCGTGCCATCACCAGCCTGTTTGTCACCGAAGACGGCCACCCGGTCGGCATCCTGCATATCCATGACTGTCTCCGAGCCGGGATCAGATAACGCAGCGCCCTCCGGGGCGGCGGATGACAACGCGCGGAGCTTCGCCCAGCTGTCGTTCCGGCGCGAACGCCCCGGCTATAACCCCCTCTACGGCCGGTTCGTGGGCATCACCAAGGTGCTGTTGCCGACGATCGCCACGGCGATCATCGCGCTGGTCGTGCTCTGGCCCGAACTGAACGAGCAGGAAAACCGGTTCAGGCTGGGCCCCATGCGCATCGAACGGTCCGACGCCGAAAACCTGCGCATGGTGAATGCCCGCTTCACCGGAATCGATTCCGGCAAGCGGCCGTATACGATCACCGCGGATTCGGCCGACCAGGCAAACGCGAACGCCACCGACATTGCGCTGGACGCCCCCAAGGCTGATATCGAACTGAGCAACGGCGCATGGGTCGCGCTGACATCGGCGGCGGGCAGCTTCAACCGCGACCGGCAAATCCTGGAACTCTCGGGCGGGGTCAACCTGTTTCATGACAGCGGATATGAATTCAAGACGGAAAGCGCCATTATCGACCTCTCTGCCGGCGATGCGACCGGCATCGAACCCGTCGCGGGCCAGGGGCCGTTCGGACAATTGAAGGCCGAGGGCTTCCATATTTACAACCGCGGCGAACGCGTCCTGTTTACGGGAAAGTCCCGTTTGACCCTGACGCCAAAATCATCGGACGGGTCATGAAATTACAAGGCGCCGGCATTGCACTGGGGCTTCTGATCGCCATCGGCGGCCTGCCCGTGGCGAACGCGCAGAGCATCCAAAGCCAGGGCGGCAACAGCCCGGTCAATATCGAGGCCAATGACGGCATCGAGTGGCAGCGCGACACCAAGGCCTATATCGCACGCGGCGACGCCCGGGCCAGCCGGGACGGCGTCGACATCCAGGCGGATACGCTGACCGCGTTCTACCGGGACGGAAAGGACGGCGAAGGACAGGATATTTACCGCATCGACGCCGACGGCAAGGTCAGGATTACATCCCAGTCCGGAAAGGCATTCGGCGACAAGGGCGTCTATCACGTTGCCGAATCGGTCCTCGTTCTGGTGGGCAGCAAGCTGCGGCTCGAAACGCCGACCGCCGTGATTACGTCGCGGGACACGCTGGAATACTGGGACAAGAAGCTGCTGGCCGTCGCCAGGGGCGAGGCGATCGTGGTGAGCGAGAAGGGCCGCCTGCGCGCCGATATCCTCACCGCGCATATCTCCGAGGACCGCAAACGCGAAATCAAGCAGATCGACGCGTTTGGTAACGTTTTGATAACCACTGGCACGGAAATTGCTCGGGGCGAAGAAGGTGTGTATAATCCGCGTACAGGGTTGGCGACGCTTTGCGGGAACGTCCGGATCACGCGCGGCAAGAACCAACTCAACGGCAATTGCGCCGAAGTCAATCTGGTGACGGGCATCAGCCGTCTGGTCGGCGACGGGCGCCGTGTCAGGGGATTGTTCACACCGGAAAAGTAATGCGCAGAAAGCTCAGGGACAGTGGAAGAAGACAGGACAGATACACCATCGGAAGGCCGCACGATTCACTGGCCGGGAAATAGTCTGGTGAAAGACGGAAAGGCCGCCGGCACCGATAGTGACGGCGCCGGGCCGCAGCTCATCGCCGATAACGCCGGGCTCGTTGTCCGCAATATTGGCAAGAGCTTCAAGAAGCGCCCGGTCCTGCGGGATGTCAGTCTAAGGATCCAGCGCGGCGAGGTCGTCGGTCTTCTGGGTCCGAACGGCGCCGGAAAGACGACCTGTTTTTATATCGTGACCGGCCTTATCGCGCCGGATTACGGCAGTATTTCGCTTGACGGCGCCGATGTCACATCGCTGCCCATGTACCGCCGGGCGCGAATGGGCGTCGGCTACCTGCCGCAGGAAGCGTCCATTTTCAGGGGCCTGACAGTCGAAAACAATATCCGCGCCGTTCTCGAGGTCGAGGAGAAGGATCGCGACCAGCGCGAAGGCATGCTCGATGCGCTGCTGGCGGAATTCTCCATATCCCATCTGCGCCGCACACCGGCGCTGGCGCTGTCCGGCGGCGAACGCCGCCGTGTGGAAATTGCCCGTGCGCTGGCGTCGCAGCCCGCATTCATGCTGCTCGACGAACCACTGGCCGGCATCGATCCGATTGCGGTGCATGATATCCGTGAACTGGTCTTCCATCTCAAGGACAGGGGTATCGGCGTTCTGATAACGGATCATAACGTTCGCGAGACGCTGGACCTCGTCGAGCGCGCCTATATCCTGCATGACGGCATGGTCCTGATGCAGGGCGCTCCCGACGAGATCGTTGGCCATGCCGAAGTCCGGCGGGTCTATCTCGGTGAGCGTTTCAATCTTTAGGCATCGAACAGACCGGCGGCACATTTACTGATGGCTTTATCACCACGACTCGAAATTCGGCTCGGCCAGACCCTGGTCATGACGCCGCAACTGCAGCAGGCGATAAAACTGCTGCAGTTATCGAGCCTTGAGTTGTCGGCATTTGTCGAAACGGAACTGGAACAGAACCCGCTGCTGGAACGCGATACGCGGGAAACGGACAGCCAGCGCGAGGAAAACCGCGACGGCCCTTCGGAAAGCGTAAGCGAAACGCCCGAGCCCGACAGCTTCACCGACGGCGCGGAAACGCCGGATACGGTCGAACTGACAGATGCCGAACACATGCCGACCGACGGCGACTCCCCGCTGGACGCCGATTACGGCAACGAATACGAACCGGACGGCGTCGTCGATGTTTCAGGCGATTCGCCCGCGGCCTTCGCCGATATCGGCGGCAACCGCGGCCGGGGAAATGTACCCGACGACGAAAACGGCTTCGAATCGTCTATCGCCACCGAACAATCGCTGCGGGACTATCTGACCGAACAGCTGAACGTCGATATCGTCGATCCGGTGGAACGGATTATCGGCGTGCACCTGATCGACTCGCTTGACGAGTCCGGCTGGATTGCGGGCGATCTTGAGACAATCGCCGAAACCCTGAACTGCGAACTTTCCCGGATCGAATCCGTCCTCGACACGCTGCAAAGGTTCGACCCGCCCGGCGTATTCGCGCGGAATCTGCGCGAATGCCTTGCCCTCCAGCTGCGCGAGAAAGATCGGCTGGACCCGGCCATGGAGACATTGCTGGCCAATCTGGACAAGCTGGCGCGTCAGGACATGAAGGGCTTGCTGAAAATCTGCGAGGTCGACATGGACGATCTCGCCGACATGATCGACGAGATTCGCGCCCTCAATCCCAAACCGGCCCTCGCCTTCGAACACGAGGTCGCCCAGACCATCATCCCCGACATCCTGATGCGGCCCGGCCCCGATGGTGGCTGGATCGTGGAGCTCAACCCGGAGACCCTGCCCCGCGTGCTGGTCAACACCTCGTACTACGCGACCGTCGCCAAGGGCTCGAAGACCAAGGAAGACAAGGAATATATCGCCGAACGGTTCCAGTCCGCCAGCTGGCTGGTCAAGTCGCTGGACCAGCGCGCCAATACAATCCTGAAAGTCGCCACCGAGATCATACGCCAGCAACAGGGCTTTTTCGTCAATGGCGTCGATGACCTGCGACCGCTCGTGCTGCGGGATATCGCGGAAGTGATCGAAATGCACGAAAGCACGGTCAGCCGCGTGACGACAAACAAGTATATGGCGACCCCCCGCGGGCTTTTCGAACTGAAGTATTTCTTCACGTCATCGATTGCCAGTGCGGTCGGGGGCGATGCCCATTCGGCGGAATCCGTGCGGCACCGGATCAAGAACCTGATCGAGGAGGAAACGCCGGAAACGGTTTATTCCGACGACCGGCTGGTGGAGTTGCTGAACGACAGCGGGATCGACATCGCCCGCCGGACCGTCGCCAAATACCGGGAAGCCTTGAAAATTCCGTCTTCCATCCAGCGAAAAAGACAAAAATCTCAGATGCTGCGATAGCTTGGCGCCCCCTGTGATGCGACGGCGGGCCGGCCTGAACCGGATCGGAAGAGCGGCAGGGCGGGGTTCATTACGGTCTGCTAACCTGTCCCACCGTATTGTTGACACCGTCTCGCGGCGTCACTATGTTTCCCCCCCTCGAAGAAGGGCAGCGTGAAATACGCCCCAGAAACACGTACACAACAGACATACGGATTATTCCGCTCATGCAGCTTACCGTGAATGGCAAGCAACTCGATATTGGCGACGCTCTGCGCGGCCATATCGAGGAAAACCTGCCGGTTATCGTTACAAAGTATTTCGAAAACCCGACCGACGCGCACGTCACCATGACGCGCGAAGGCAAGGATTTCAAAGCGGATATCGCGGTCCATGTCGGCAAAGGGATCATGATCCAGAGCCAGGGGAGTTCGGAAGACCCCTATGCGGCGTTCGATACTGCCGCTGTCCATGTTGCCAAGCGGTTGCGGCGCTACAAGCGCCGGCTGCGCGACCACCATCGCGGCAAGGACGAGTCGATGGCGGCAGTTGTCGCGCAGCATTACGTCCTGGAGCCCCACGGCGAGGAAAACGACGGGCAGCAGGCGGTCGATCAGCCTGTCATCGTCGCGGAAATGACCACCTCGGTAGAATCCTTGAGCGTCGGCGAAGCCGTGATGCGCATGGACCTTTCGGGACAGCCTGCCCTGATGTTTCGCAACAGGGCGCATGGCGGCACAAATATGGTGTATATTCGCAGCGATGGAAATATCGGCTGGATCGATCCCAAGGGAAACAGCGGCCCATCCCGCTCGTGAGTGGAGACGGCAATTGGTAGCACTCAGCGACATCCTCGACGCGAAGCGAATCATTCCGGAATTGCCCGCGTCAACGAAAAAGCAGGTATTGCAGGATCTGGCGAAACGCGCCGCCAAGGAAGCCGGTATTTCCACCCAGGAGATTTTCGACGCGCTGTTGGAGCGGGAGCGTCTGGGGTGTACAGGAGTCGGCCACGGTATCGCAATACCGCATGGCACCATCAAGGATCTGACCAGGATTTACGGCTTTTTCGCGAGGCTGGAGAAACCGGTCGATTTCGACGCGGCGGACGATCAGCCCGTCGACCTGATTTTCGTCCTGCTGGCGCCGGAAAACGCCAGTGCCGACCATCTGAAAACGCTGACGAAGCTGTTGCGGATTTTTCGCGACGAAGCCGCGTGCAAGAAGCTTCGCGAACTTGAATCACCGGAAGGCCTGCTGCAGGTGTTCACCGGAAACGTTTCCAGCGTCGCGGCCTGAAGCAGGCCCCCCTTCAATCCACCTGATCCGCGATCAGGTCAATGCATCGTGAGGACAATAAGGCCGCGTTCCTCAGCGGCCAGCGTGGCGGCGGCACGACTGTCGGAAACGAGAATGTCCTGCCCCGCTGCCGATGTCAGCATGAAGTATACGCGCCCGTCGATTTCGACCGCCTTGACATAGGCGACGTTCTGAACACCGAGATGCGCAAAGGCCTCGTCGGAAAGGCGTTCAAATCTGTCTTCAGCTTGCATGGCCATCTCCCTGGTTACGGTTGCCACGTGTCGAGACACCCAATGGACTTGCGGATGCATCCCGCGTCTTGATCGGGATCGTCTGAACGCGCGTCTGGGGCAAGGGGCGCAGGAGTTCGATATGGAGCAGCCCGTTATCGAGTTCCGCGGCAACGATTTCGATCCCTTCGGCGAGAACGAAACTGCGCTGAAACTGCCGGGCGGCGATGCCGCGATGCAGGTATACCCGCTTTTCATCATCGGTCTGCCTGCCGCGGACCAGCAACTGGTTGTCTTCCAGTTGGATTGACAGTTCCGTTTCGGCAAAACCGGCGACGGCGAGTGTGATCCGCAGGCTGTTTTCGCCGGTCTGCTCGATATTATAGGGGGGATATCCCTCCGCCGGGATTTTCGAAATCCGGTCGAGCGTCTGCTCGAACTGTTCGAAGCCCAGCAGGAGCGGGCTGTTGAAAATGGAAACACGTGGCATGGCGCGGCGTCTCCTCCTCATCTGAGCGAGTGGCCAATGATTTCCGGAGCCCGAAATCGGCACTCCGCACAGCCGGACGCCAACAGCGTTCGATTGATGCCCTCTATCTGGTGAAGGATCACATCCTTTTCAAGCGCCGGAGCGCCATGCCGGCGGCGCATCCGTCATCGTATCGACCTAATGGCAGGTGTCCTGGTCATTGGGATATTCTTCAATGAGCTGGCTGATGATCAGCGCGGCCTCGTTGCGCGCCACATCCGGGTGGCGTTGCCGATAGGAAATGATCGCGGCGACGAAGGCCGTATGATCCAGCGAACCGGCGTCGCGCCGGTCGCGATAGGTATCGGCGATAGCGCGCAAATCCGCGCCATGCGTTGTCAGGTCAGGCATGTTCTCTCTCGCTCTCTCTAAGACTCTCTCGCGACCTTGTCGTCGCTCTGCGGCGACTGATACGTGCAATTGAGCCGATTCGGGCCGCCAGGTGCGTCACCCAAACGGGTAACCGTCACCGCCTCTATTCTGCCGGCGCGATATCCCGCATGAAATGCTCCATCCGGTCCAGCGTCTGGCTGAGGCTGCTGCCCTGGAAATTCAGCATGATGCTGCGCAGGCCCTTCGCCTCGAAACCGGCAATATCGGCGGCAATTTCGCCCGCTTCCCCGGTGAACGCCATGCGGCTGCCATCGGCGGAGACCTGGCGCGACCCGTCGCCATACCAGTTCGCGCCATAGGACAGGTCGATGCTCGCCGGATCCCGGCCCACGGCGTCCAGGGCCCGGTTCAGCGCCTCGATGCCGGCCGCGTATTTCGCGACGCTGTCCAGCGACTGGCGGGGATTGTTGCCGATCGGATACCAGCAGTCGCCCAAAGCGGCGACGCGACGGTGCGCCCGGCCGCTTTCGCCGCCGATCCACAGCGGCGGATGGGGAGCCTGGACCGGCTTCGGCAGGAAGGTGATATTGCTGAATTTGGCGTATTTCCCGGCGAATTCCGGGTTTTCCTCGGTCCACAGCGTCTTGAACACCCTGAGGTACTCATCGGTCACGGCGCCGCGCTCCGCATAGGGGTCGGTGCCGATCGCCTCGAACTCCTCGCGCATCCAGCCGGTGCCGCAGCCGACCGCGACCCGCCCCTCGGAAAGAACATCAATGGTCGCCAGCATCTTGGCAGTCGTCACTGGGTTGCGGTGCGGCACGACCATGACCGAGGTCAGCAGCCGCATCCGGCTGGTCGCACTCGCCAGGTAGGACAGCAGGACCAGTTGTTCCATTGCCTCCCCCGATGCCCCGCCGGGCCATTCGCCGGAATCAGAATAGGGATATCGCGAGCCGACATCGCGCGGCACGACGATATGATCGTTGACGAAGACCACATCGAAACCAAGCTCTTCACCTTTTTTCGCCATCGCGGTGATATCGCGGGGGTTCGCCATCGGTCCCCTTGTCGGGACGCCAAAACCGTATTTCATTGTCTCTCCCATCGATCTGTCCAGTCTGCGGTAGTCATAGAGCATATCCCGCCTACGGGAAACGCCGGCCATGCAAACCGGCATGGTCGTTACCGGCGAAGATGCCATTGCGCCAAGGCGTGCAAGCCAATTTTCCGTGCAACATCAGCGTGTTTACTTGCGTCCGATTTGGCATTAACAGTCAGGCATGTCTGAAACCTCCTGGTCGAATCCCGCTATCTGGACATCCACGGCGGCTGCCGCAATTGCCGCCGGCGTGGTGGCCGTTGCCGTGCTGGCCTGGATCATCTGGATTCGCCGGAAATCGGTCCGCCGGCAGCACCGGACCGCCAATCGCCAGTCCCGCTTCATTGCCCAGTTCTAGTCGACATCGCCGCTTCAGGCGGCAATGGACGACCTGGACCGCGAAAACGACCCGGCAGCCCGCGTCGCCGCGATCGAGAAGCTCAAGGACGAAGCACGGGAATCCGCCAGGAATTACTGGGCCGTCATGGAAGCGCTGACCGGCCATCTGCGCCGCCATGCGCGAGCGCCACTGGGCCGGAAACCCGGTATCGCCGCAGATTCGGACGCCATGGAACTGGCGCCGGATATCCAGGCCATCGTCACCTTCCTGCTGCACCGCAACACCCGCTACGAGGAGCGCGGCGCGGGGCTCGACCTGCGCAGCGTGAACCTGAGCCACGCGGACTTGCGCGGCGTTTACCTGCGATACGCGGATTTACGCGGTACGGCAATGTATGGCACCGCCTTTCGCGGAGCCAATCTGCGCGATGCCGATCTGCGGTCCGCCCGGCTGGCCGGCACGAATTTCCGGGGCGCCGAGCTGCGCGGCGCCAATTTCAGCGAGTCGATCCTGCGCGACGCGGATCTGCGTTATGCCGATATGCGCGGCGCCGTGCTGGACAACCTGGCGGACCTCATTAATGCGGATCTGAGCAACGCCGACCTGCGCGACACGGTGTTGACCGATGTCGTGCTGTGCCAGGCAATTCTCAGCCAGGCGAGCCTGCGCGGCACCAGGCTCGACCATGCCGACCTGCGCCGCGCCGCGCTGGACGGGGCCTATCTGCGCGACGCCAACCTCAAGGGCGCGGACCTGCGGCACGCCAACCTGCGCGGCGCCAATTTCCAGGACGCTAATCTGCGCGACGCCGACCTGCGCGAAACCGACCTGCGTGAGTCGCAGTTCAGGGGCGCGGCGCTGCACAATACCCGGTTCGCCGGCGCGGACTTGCGCGGGGCGGATTTCCGGGATGCGGATGTCACGGACGCGGACTTTTCCGGCGCAGATACCAGCGGGGCAAAGATGCCGGCAATGCCGGCCGACAGTACCGCACAGGCGGCGACGCCTTAGGCCGTCGCCGGGCCCGGCCGGACCATGAGCGGCGAACCCGACAAAAACCGGCTGGACGCATACTTCTGGGTCATGCTCGGCACGTTCATGTTCGCCGTCATGTTCATCATTCCCAAGCATCTGGGCGATTCGATATCGCCGATCCAGGTCACCTTCTTCCGCTACCTTTCCGGCTTCCTGACGATCTGCCCGGTCTACCTGTACCGGCGGCGCAATATCCGTAAACAGGCGCATGCCATAACGGGCTACGGCTTTCACCTGGCGCGGGCATTTTTCGGCGCCATGACGACGGTGTCGATCACCTATGCGGTAACCCATATCCCGCTGGCCAACGCCAATGCCATCAACATGACCAGCGGCATGTTCGCGGCGCTGTTTGCGGTGCTGTTCCTGGGCGAGCGCCTGGGCTGGCGCGGGGCCGCCGCCATCCTGGTCAGCTTCACGGGCGCGGTGATCGTCGCCCAGCCGAAATTCGACGCCGGCGGGCAGTGGCTTTCCACGGGCGCGGTTGCGGCGCTGATCAGCGCGATGGCCTGGGGCATCGACAGCGTGATCCTGAAATACGCCGCCAGCCGCGACGACCCGTCGCGCCTGCTGGTCATCGTGAACGGCGCGGCGTCCCTGATCCTGCTGGGCCCGGCGCTGTATTTCTGGCGCGACGTGACGGCAACGGAAACGGGCCTGCTGATGCTGATGGGGCCGATTGCCATTATCGGCCAGTATTTCAACATCCTCGGATTCCGACGGGGCGATGCGATCAATGTGTCGGTGGTGCGCTATACGGGCATCTTCTTCGCCACATTGATCGGCATCGCCTTCTTCAACGAATGGCCGACCGTCACAACGATCACCGGCAGCCTGCTGATCTTCGCCGGCGCCTTCGCCATGCTACGCTTCGGCGCGCGGCGCGGGTAATACCCGCCGCATCCGCAAATTTGAATCGCCTTGATTTGTACTCCATTTGCACTCACATTATGGCATTCAATGGAGACGGTGATGACGGAATCCGCCAATACGCGAAGCGAACGACTGCAGGTGCGCCTTGATGCAAATTCAAAGGACGTGCTGCAACGGGCGGCGCGTTACCAGCACAAGACCGTTAGCCAGTTCGTGCTTTCCACAGCGCTCGAAGAAGCGGCGAAAGTAATCCGCGAGAAGGAAGTCGTGACTCTGACCGATCTGGACTGGACGCGATTCCTGGACGCCTTGACCAATCCGCCGGAGCCTAATCCGGCACTCAACAGAGCGTTCGACCGGTACCGGCAAAACAGCCGATGAGCCCGGCACGCGCCCCGTGGCGCGTCGTGGCGCTGGACCGCAAGACGCATGACCGTACGGAATTTTCCTGCGGGGTACCGGCCCTTGATCGCTATATCCGGGAACGGGCGACGCAGGACATAAGGCGCGACGTCGCGCGCGTCTTTGTCGCCCTCAACGCTGACAGTGACAGCATCCTTGGCTATTACAGTCTTGGCGCGGCCAGTTTCCAGAAGGATAGCCTGCCGGCAAGCGAGGCAAATCGCCTTCCCCACTATCCAGTACCGGCAGCCCTGCTTGGGAGGCTTGCCGTGGACGAAAGTGCTAGAGGTCAGGGACTGGGCGCCCATCTGCTGGTAGATGCGCTGCATCGCGTTCATCGCGCGAGCCATGCCCTCGCCATCCACGCAATTATTGTCGATGCAAAAGACGACACAGCGGCAGCATTTTACCGAAGATTCGGATTTATTCCGTTTTCAGATGAACCCGGGCGGCTGTTCCTGCCTATGGCGACCGTCCAGAAACCGGTCGAAAGGCCTTCGGAGTAAGGTGCTCTGCGTTGGCTGGCCCGCTTCGGCGTCTCAAACATCCAGCCGGTAAACCAACCCGTCCCGAACAATTTTCCCCGCTGTCGGCGTCGCGAAATGGGTGCCGATGACCAGCACCGGGCCATCTGCGTAACGGTCGAGCAGCCGCAGCCGGGTTTCGCGCGCCGCATCCGGGTCGCTGTCGGCGCTACTGGCCCAGTCGGGCCGCGCCATCTGGCAAGGGTGGTGGATGCAGTCGCCGGTGATCAGCGCATCCTCGCCGCGCGACGATATCCGCACGCTGACATGGCCTGGCGTATGGCCGGGCGTCGGTTCCAGCCAGACGCCGTCGGCGACCGCATGGTCCATATCCACAAGGTCGACGAGCCCCGCCTCGAAGACCGGGCGGACGGAATCGCCCATGATGTCGTCGCCGCGCCGCTGCGCCGCGCCCTCGCCGTTCCAGTGGTCCCATTCCTTCCGGCCGATCAGGTAACGCGCATTGGGGAAGGTCGGAACCCATTTGCCGTCCACCAGCATCGTGTTCCAGCCGACATGGTCCACATGCAGATGGGTGCACAGCACCGTATCGATGGAATCGCGCGGGTAACCGGTCGCCGCGATGTCCTTCAGGAACGGCCCCTCGCGCATGTGCCAGCCGGGGATCGTGCGCTGCTTGTCATTGCCGAGGCAGGTATCCACCATGATGCGCCGGTCCGGCGTTTCCACGATCAGCGCATGGATGCTCATGATCAGCCGGCCGTCCGCATCGGCGAAGTGAGGCGCCAGCCAACTGATGGGCTGCACCGCCTCGCGCGTCGCATCGGGCAGGATGAAGCGGCTGCCCCCCGCGACCTCCAGCTCCACGACCCGGGTGATTTTGACGTCGCCGACCTGCCACTGGTTCATGATTTCGCCTTCCCCCAATTCCTCAGAACGACGCCGTCATGCCGCCATCGACGGTCAGCACATAGCCGTTCACATAGCTCGCCGCCGGTGAGGCTAGGAAGACCGCCGCACCGGCGATTTCCGCCGGGTCGCCCCAGCGCTGCAGCGGGACCCGGCTGTGGAGCAGCGCGGTCACGCCGGGATCGCCGACCCATGGCGCATTCGCTTCGGTCGCGAAATAACCGGGGGCGATCCCGTTGCAGCGGACGCCCGACCGGCCCAGTTCCACCGCCAGCGCCCGGGTCAGCGCCGCAAGCCCGCCCTTGGCGGCGGTATAGGCCGCATCATTGGCGCGGGCGACGGGCCCGGCGATGGAGGTGACATTGATGATGGCGCCAGCGCCCTTCGCCGCCATAAACGGCGCCAGCCCCCGCGCCATCCCGTATGCGGCGGTCAGGTTGACGTCCAGCATCACGGAAAACGCATCCGGCGGCGTATCGGCGAGCGGTTTGCGATGGCGCAGGCCGGCATTGTTGACCAGGATATCGACATTCCGGCCCTGCGCGGCGATCCAGCCATCGGCGGCATCGCGGACCGCGACATCGAAACAGGCGGCAACCGATGACAGCCCCTCGCCTGCGAGTTCCGATACCAGTTCCGCCAGCCGAGCCGGGTCGCGGCCGTTAAGCAGCACGGTCGCGCCCGCTTCCGCCATCGCCCGCGCGATGCACCAGCCGAGCCCGCGCGACGCGCCCGTGACCAGCGCGGTTTTGCCAGACAGGCTGAAGCGGTCGAGGTGATCCTGATGGGTCATGGCCGGGCTCAGGAGGCTTTCGAAACATCGGGCACATAGGCCTGCGACGCGAAATGCTCATCCTCGCCGGAAGCGAATTTCAGCCCCGCCGCCAGGATCGCGGAATCGTCCACGATATCGAGCGGCACATAGTACCGGTCATCGTCGCGGGTCACGGTGTCGTTGCTGACTGCGTTGTAGCAGGTCAGCAGCGTCCAGCGGCGGTTCGGCGAGCGGTTCTGGTCCGACCGGTGCAGCGCATTGGCATGAAATATCAGCACGTCGCCGGGATCGAGCTCGCAATGCACCGTCTCATACTGCCGTTCGATATGTTCCATATGCGCCGGATCGGCGGCGTTCTGCTTTTCAGTCACCCGGACGTGGTCGAGCCGCCCCAGCCGGTGCGACCCGCGAATGATCTGCAGGCAACCGTTGGTCCGGTCGGAGCGGTCGAGCGCGATCATCATGCTCAGCATGTCCGGGCGCAGGCAGCCATTGTAATACCAGTAACCGTAATCCTGGTGCCATTCCCAGGCCCCGCCGGTGTAAGGGTCCTTCGCCGTCAGCTTGGACTGGAAGTGATAGACCGGCTCGCCGATCAGCTGCTCCGCGGCATCCGCCATGCGGCGGCAGCGCGCCGCGAGCCCGTAGACGCTGTCGCCCGCCCGGTTCCACAGCGATATCCGCGTGCCGCCACCTTCTGTATCCGGCCGGATCAGCGAATGGGCGGCCACTTTCGGGTCTTCCTCCATCGCCCGGCGCAGCAGGTCGATTTCTTCGGGCGAAAACATCGCATGGGCGACGACGAACCCGTTTTCGTGATATTCCCGTTGCTGTTCTTCCGTCAGGACGGACGGCATGGTCGGCTCCCTTGCTCATTGGGACAAGGGGACAGTCTAGCTTGTTGCCCGGCACACACAATACGAAGGCACCTGATGTTCGTATCTCTGTTCAAAAGTACCCGGATCCACCGGACATTCAGCTTCTTCTACGGCGCCGCCTTCCTGGGCTTCGGCATCTGGACGCTGTATGGCCTGGCGCCCGTGCTGCTTGATCCCGCAGTCCGGCAAGCGGTCCTGACCGACCTTCCCGCGCAGCATTCGGGCATATCGTCGATGGCGCGGACCGCGCTGTTCGCCGCGATGATATGCGCCGGTATCGCCGCGGCGGTCTGGGGAATCGCGTCGCTCATCCTCGCCAACCAACCCGTCACGGCGCGGGTGAACGGGCTGATCCTGGGCCAGTTCGTTGTCGTGATGATCCTGCTCGAAGTCGCTATCCGCATGGGCATGGCCCATGAAGTACCGCTGCGCGTGCTTGCCAACCCGTCCTATTTCGCGAATCCGGTCTGCGGCGAAGCGTTCTACCGGCTGGCGAAATCACCAGGCGATGCCTTGTCCAACAAGGTTTTCCATCCGGAACTCGGCTGGGTCGGACAGCCGGAGGCGGGAAATCCCGAAGGGCTGCACTGGCCCGGCGCGATCGACAGCAGGCCCAAGGCCTGGTTTTTCGGCGATTCCTTCACCGCCGGGATCGGCGAACCCGGCGAGTCGGTGCCGGCCCTGTACGAAGCCGCCAACCCGGCGCGGCAGGCCCTGAATTACGGCGTGCCCGGCTACGGCGTCGACCAGATATGGCTGCGCTACCAGCAGAAATCCGCCGAAATAGCTTCCGGCAGCCCGGTTTTCATCGGCATCCTGACCACCGACCTGGACCGCTCCGTCCTGGGCTATTTCTTCGGCCCCAAACCCCAGTTTAGGAAGACGGAAGACGGCTACACCCTGGTGCCGCCCGCCACACCGGAGGCGGCAGACCGCGATACCGCGGAACCCATCGACAGCTATGCGGTGGCAGTCTTGCGGTCGCTGGCGGAACTGATCCAGACCGGCTTCGACCGGTCGGAAGCACCCTGCCAGCGCCGGGAAAAGATTGCGCTGAACCGCTACCTGATCGGCGAGATCATCGCCGAGGCCGAACGGCGCCAGCACGACCTGCGCTGGATCGTCTTCGCCGGTCACTCGGCCTTCACCAAACCGAATAACTGGCGCCATGACTTCCTGACCGGCACCCTGCGCGAGCGCGGCCAGGTATTCCTCGACGCGCGCGAGGTGCTGTCCTGCGCTGCCGATGCCGCAGACCACCGGCCAGAGGCTTTTTTCATCCCCGGGGACGGCCATCTGAACCGCGACGGCAACGCGGCTATTGCCTCGGCGCTGGCCGATCTGGTCGCGGGCAAACCGCCGGCTTGTCGTACCGTACGATAGCCCGTAACGTCGCCGCCGGGGGAGTGACATGAAACCTGCCGCCTTTGACTATTTCCGGCCAACGACGCTGGCCGAGGCCTGCACCCTGCTGACCGGTGCCGGTGACAATGCCGACCGCCGCGTCCTTGCCGGCGGACAGTCGCTGGTGCCGATGATGGCGATGCGGCTGGCGCGGCCGACCCATCTGGTCGATATCAACCGGATCACCGAACTGCAAGGTATCCACGACCGGGGTGACCATATCGAGATCGGCGCGGGAACCCGCCAGCGCTCGGTCGAAAAGAACCCGCTGACGCCCCGGAAGCTGCCGCTGCTGGCGAAAGCCCTGCCCCATGTCGGCCACCAACAGACGCGAAATCGCGGCACTCTCGGCGGCAGCATCGCGCTGGGCGACGCCAGCGCCGAAATCCCGCTGGTCGCGCTGGTGCTGGATGCCACGCTTGTCATCCACGGCAGGTCCGGCCGGCGGGAGGCCCCGACGGCGGGGTTCTTCGAAGGACCGATGATGACGGCGCTCGAACCCGATGACATCCTCACCGCGATCCGCTTCCCGGTCTGGTCCGGCAATACCGGCTGCGGCTTCCACGAAATCGCGCCGCGCAAGGGCGATTATGCGGTGGTCAGCGCCGCAGCCCAGATCGCGCTGGACACCGATGGTGTCTGTATCCAGGCGGCGGTCGGGGTCGGCGGCTGCGCAGCCACACCCTTGCGGTTGGCGGCAATCGAGGATGCCCTTGTCGGCAAGCGGCTGACGGCGGCGCTGGTCGCCGATGCCGTCGCCGCGGTTCCGGGCCTGATAGATCCCGAAAGCAGCACCCATGCCAGCGCGGATTACCGCCGCCGCGCCGCGCCGCAACTGGTACAGCGTGCGCTGCTGGACGCCCTGTCGGAGGCAGCCGCATGACATCCGCAATCGACATCGCCTTCACCGTCAATGGCAGACCGGTGCGCCTGTCGGTGCCGCCGCGCATGACGCTGATCGACTGCCTGCGCGACGAACTGGGCCTGACCGGCAGCCATGTCGGTTGCGAACACGGGGTCTGCGGCGCGTGCTCCATCATGCTGGACGGCGACCCCGTGCGGTCCTGCCTGGTCTTCGCGGTACAGGCCGACGGGTCGGCGGTCACCACGGTGGAAGGCCTCGCCGGACCCGACGGCAAGCTGAGCCCCTTGCAGGAAGCCTTCTGGGACTGCCACGCCATGCAATGCGGCTATTGCACGCCGGGCATGCTGATCGCCGCGCAGGGGCTGCTGGACGAGAACCCGGACCCGAGCGACAACGACATCCGCGAGGCGATAAGCAGCAACCTGTGCCGCTGCACCGGCTACCAGCAGATCGTCGAGGCGGTCCGGCTGGCAGCGACGCGGCTGAATGCGGGAGCGGACAATGCCTGACGACAGCCCGACCCCCAATTACCGCTATATCTCGCGGCCCCGGCGCACGAGGGAAGACCGCCGTTTCATTACCGGACGCGGCAGTTTCGTGCAGGATGTGCAGCACCCGAACACGAAACACATCGCGCTGGTCGCCAGCCCCTATCCGCGCGCCAGGATACTCTCCATTGATACCGGCGCCGCACTGGCTATGGACGGGGTGCTGGACGTGATCACCGGCGCGGAACTGGCCGAACATACCGACCGGCTGTATCACGGGGTCGACCTGCCGGGGGTGCGCTGGCATCCGCTGGCGCTGGGCATGACCCGCTATGCCGGGGAATGGGTGGCCGCCGTGGTCGCCGATTCTCGCTATATCGCCGAGGACGCCGCCGAACTGGTCGTGGTCGAGTACGAACCGCTGGAACCCGCCATCGGCATTGAGCGGGTGATGCAGCCGGACGCGCCGCTGGTGCACCCGGATCACGGCTCCAACATCCTGCTGAAGAAGACCTTCACCTGGGGGCCGGTGGCGGAGGACTTCGCCGCCGCCGAGCACACGATCAGCTACCGGGCGCGCTGGGGCCGGTCCTCCGCCGTGCCCATCGAAACCTTCGGCGTGGTGTCGCGCTGGAGCGAGAAGGACGAGATGCTGGAGGTCTGGGCCTCGATCCAGATGCCGCAATACCAGGAACAGATCGCCGATGCGCTGCGTATCCCGCTGAACGCCGTGCGCGTACACAATTACATCGATGTCGGCGGCAGCTACGGGGTCAAGCGCGGCATCAAGCAGACTGTCCTGACGGGCTATGCTTCTCGGAAACTGGGCGTTCCGGTGCGGCTGATCGAGGATCGCATCGACAACATGACCGGCGGCGACGCGCACGGCCCGGACCGGTTGTTCGACATCACCATGGCCTATGACGGCGACGGAATCGTCCGTTCCATGAAGATGCGCGTCGTCGACGATGTCGGCGCCTATCCGGGCCGGTCGATCCAGCAACTGGGCAAGCCGATTTCCGCGCTGTGCGGCCCCTACCGGATGAAGAGCATCGAATACGACGTCACCTCCGTCACCTCCAACAAGACCAGCCAGGTCGCGGTGCGCGGCTTTGGCCAGGCGCCGACCAATTTCGCGGTCGAAATGGGAATCGAGAAGATCGCCCGCACGCTGGGCGTGGACCGGCTGGAACTGCGGCGGCGCAATTTCATCCGGCATGACGAATTCCCGTGGAAAATCCCGTCCGGCACGAAATACGATTCCGGCGATTACCACACGGTGCTGGACAAGGTACTCAAGTTTGCCGGCTGGGAGGCGCTGGTCGCACGGCGCGACGCGATGCGCGCCGAGGGGCGGCTGGTCGGTTTGGGCATCGCCACCTGCCTGGAGCCGGGCGGCGGCAACAACATCTTCGAGCACCTGCTGAACGAGAAGATTCAGATCACCACCTTCGTCGAATCGGCGCTGCTGAAGATCGACGGGCAGGGCCAGATCACGGTGGGCATTTCGACCCATACCGCCGGCCAGGGGCACCAGACGCTGGCCGCGACGGTGGCGGGCGAGGAACTGGAGCGCGACCCGGACGGCATCCGCGTCGTCCATCTGGATTCGCTGGAAGCGCTGCCGACGCGCGGGCCGGTGGCGAGCCGCATGGCGATCATGCTGGGCACGGCGGTGTCGAAAGCGGCGCGGCGGCTGCGCGACCGCATGATCCATATCGCCGCCCACGACCTGGGCGTCGCAGATGCCGATATCGACTATGCCGACGGCGAATTCGCCGTGCGCGGCGCCCCCGCGCGCAAACTCGGCTGGAACGAGGTCGTCTTCATCGCGCACCGGCAACTGCACCGCATGCCGCCGGATACCGAACCCGGATTGCAGACCATCGAGGTCCATGCGGTGCCGGGCGGCGGCAGGCTGCCGAACGAGAAGGGCGAGGTGCAGATCTATCCCTGCTTCTCCTTCCAGGCGCATGTCCCGCTGGTCGAGATCGACCGGGTGACCGGACGGGTCGAAATCCTCGACTACGCCGTCGCCCATGACTGCGGCACGGTCATCAACCCGCATATCGTGCGCGGCATGATGATGGGCGGCATCGCCCACGGCATCGGCGCGGCGCTGTACGAGAAATTCGACTACACCGATGACGGCCAGCTGCTGTCCGGCACGTTCCTCGACTATTTGCTGCCTTCGGCCCATGAAATCCCCGCGATCCGCGACACCGAGCACTGCACCCCCTCGCCGCTGACCTCGCACGGGCAGAAGGGCTCGGGCGAAGGCGGCTATCTGGGCGCGCCCGCCGCGGTGAACAGCGCCGTCAACGATGCGCTGGCGCCGCTCGGCATCGCGCTGCAGGAACTGCCGATGCGGCTTTCCGCCGTCGAAGACGCGCTGCATCGGCATGCCGCCGCCCCGTCGCCCACCAAACCGGAGGACGCATCGTGATCGTCGATATCCACGCCCATTACATCCCCCAGAAGATGCTCGAATCGCTGGCCAGCGGCCGGGTGTCCTTCCCCAATGTCGACGTCATGCATGACGGCGATACCTTCAAGCTGGCCTTCGCCGGCGGTACCCCGACCCGGCCGGTGATGGCCAAGCTGCGCGACGCCGGCATGCGCCAGGAGTGGATGGCGGCAAACGGCATCGACATGCAGGTTACCGGCGGCTGGCTGGACAGTTTCGGCTATGAAC
>JAQCHR010000434.1 GCA_027619655.1 Pseudomonadota bacterium | reverse complement strand
GCGCCCGTTTCCTGGTCGGCAGATCCAATTCAGTCACCCGCGCATTTATTGCATTGCAGCAATTCTTAAAATGCATGGCTCCAACTGGTCAGAGTGTATCGTTTGCCTTCCGGCCGGCTGCAACGCCTTCGCCGAGCGCACCTAAGAAGCTCTTGATCCCGCGCCACAGGGATACGGTAACCCTATGGAACTCTTCGCTTCTGATCTGATGTGCATTGCGAATGGCCTGATCGATGACCTTCGGGTCAACGGGTCCATAATGTGTCATAATCATTTCCTTTCCGTCTCAACTCTTGCGGAACGCACCATGACGTTCTCTGTTGCATTGCAAAATAATATATTCTCATTGATTAACAATCCCCGAATATTCAAATGTCTTGTGAATTTTGGGAACCAATAGAGCCGGCATGGATCAAAGCAGTGAAATGGCAGCCTTTGTGGCCGTCGTGCAGGAAGCTGGATTTTCCGCGGCAGCGCGTACGCTCCATCTGACGCCATCAGCGGTCAGCAAGCAGATTTCCCGGCTGGAGGACCGGCTTGGCGTCCGGCTGCTGAATCGCACCACGCGCCGGTTCAGCATGACCGACGAGGGCGAGGCGTATTACCAGCGGGCCGTCTCCATCCTTGCCGAAATCGCCGAAACCGAGGCCATGATCTCGAATCGTGGCGGCGCCCCGCGCGGCATCCTGCGCGTCAGTTGCTCCACGACCTTCGGACGCCAGCAGGTCGTGCCGCTGCTGCCGGAATTCCTTGGCCGGTATCCGGACATAAGCATGCAGCTTTCACTGTCCGATACGATGGTCGACCTCGTGCAGGAAGGCGTCGATTTCGCGATCCGGATCGCCGAACTCAGCGATTCGACGCTGGTGGCGCGGCGGCTCGGCATCGACCGCCGGATCGTCTGCGCGGCGCCGTCCTATGTCGCGAAACACGGCCTGCCGAAAGTTCCCGAGGATCTGCGCGATCACAACTGCCTGATACTGAACACCGCCCAGGCGATCAACGACTGGGAATTTTCATCGAACGGCGAAAGCCGCCGGATCCATATCGAAGGCACTTTTGAGGCGAACAGCGGCATTGCGGTGCATGCCGCTACGCTTGCGGGGCTGGGCATTGCGCAGCTCGCTTCCTATGTCGCCGTGCCGGACCTGAAAGCCGGCCGGCTGATTTCCTGCCTGGACGAATTTGTTGTCTCCCAGCGGCCGATCTACGCCATCTACCCGCATCGCCGGCACCTGTCGCCCAAGGTCCGCGAATTCGTCAATTTCCTGATCGACAAGTTCACCCCGACACCGCCCTGGGGCCACTGGCCGCCGGAACCCGAAGACTGATCCCGAAATCAGGCGCCGCGATGGTAATCCTCCAGCGCGAAATTCAGCTCCAGCCAGATGGCATGCGGGCATTTGACGAAAATCTGGTGCAGCCCGACCGCGGGCAGGTTCTGTTCCATGTATTCGGCGCCGTATTCGTCCAGGCGCGACTTCGTGCCCGCGTAGTTCGTGGCGCGGAATCCCATATGGTCGATCCGGTTGCTGCCTTCGCTGTCCGGCAGAACGCGGTTCACGATGTGGATCGCCGCCTGGTCGCCGCAATAGATCCAGCGGACCGGAAAATCGAGACCGGGCGCGGGACCGGGCGCGAAATCCAGCGCATCGATGAAGAACTGCGCCGTGCCATAGACATCCGGCGTCAGAATCGTGAAATGGTCCAGGGCACTGATCGCCATGGTGATTCCTGCCCGTCACTGGCCGGCCGCCCCGGTCGAACGCCAGAATAGCATATTCCGGAAGTCCTGACGTATGCTTCAAACCGGATACAAGCGCAGCGCAAAACGAAGAACATGAAAAGCGGAGGGGAATACGGATGTCCTGGCAGCCGGAACTGGATGAACTGAAGCGCCGTGAAGCCTTTGCCGAGGAACTCGGCGGGCCCGACCGGGTCAAGCGCCAGCATGACGGCGGCCGGCTGACCATCCGCGAACGGATTGACATGCTGGCGGACAAGGGCAGTTTCCGCGAACTCGGCAAGATTGCCGGCATGGCGGAATATGACGGCAGGAATGACCTGGAGAAACTGACGCCGTCCAATTTTGTGTTCGGCCGGGCAAAGGTGGATGGCCGCCGCGTCATCATCGGCGGCGACGACTTCACCGTGCGCGGCGGATCGGCCGATGCGACGATCAAGGACAAGCACCTGCTGTGCGAGCGCATGGCGAACGAATTGCGCCTGCCGCTGCTGCGGCTGGTCGAGGGCTCCGGCGGCGGCGGTTCGGTCAAGACAATCGAAACCACGGGCCGCGCCAATGTGCCCGGCACCGCGGGCTGGGAAATGGTGGTGTCCAACATGGGCACGGTGCCACGGGTCGGGCTGGGGCTGGGCTCGGTGGCCGGGCTGGGCGCGGCGCATCTCGCCGCCACACATTATTCCGTCATGCTCAAGGACAAATCGGCGGTCTTCGTCGCCGGACCGCCGGTGGTCGAGCGGCTGGGCCAGAAGCTGACCAAGAACGAGCTGGGCGGGTACAAGATCCAGTTGCGCGCCGGCGCGGTCGACCATGCCGTCGATACCGAGGCGGAGGCCTTCGAATGCGCGCGGCGTTTCCTGTCCTACCTGCCGTCCTCCGTCTACGAACTGCCGCCGCGCACCGAATGCCATGACGACCCGAACCGCCGCACCGAATGGCTGATCGACGCCATCCCGCGCGATATCCGCAAGGTCTACAAGATGCGGCCGATCGTCGAGGCGCTGGTCGATGAAGGCTCGTTCTTCGAAATGGGCCGGCAATACGGCAAGTCGGTGATTACCGGTTTCGCGCGGCTGGACGGCTGGCCGGTCGCGCTGATGGCCAGCGATCCCTATTCCTATGGCGGCGGGTGGACGGCGGATGCCTGCCGCAAGGTCGCCAAGTTCGTCGATCTGGCGGAAACCTTCCACCTGCCCGTGGTCTACCTCGCGGACTGCCCCGGCTTCCATATCGGCAAGGAGGCCGAGGAAGCGGGCACGATCAAGGAAGGCGTGCGCGCCATGCACGCCATGTGGCAGACGACCGTGCCCTGGTGCGCCGTCGTCATCCGCAACCTGTTCGGCGTCGCCGGCGCCGCGCATCGCAGCGGCGGGCGGTTCTGCACACGGTATGCCTGGCCGTCCGGTCGCTGGGGATCGCTGCCGCTGGAAGGCGGAATCGAGGCGGCCTATCGCGGCGACCTGGATGCGGCGGAAGACCGCGACGCCAAGATGGCGGAAATCGAGGACCGGCTGGGCAAGCTGCGCTCGCCCTTCCGCTCGGCGGAGACCTTCCTGATCGAGGAAATCATCGACCCGCGCGATACGCGCGCGCTGCTCTGCGAATTCGCCGGGGAGGCCGCACCGCTGCGGGAAACGGGACAGAGCCGCCACACGATGCGGCCCTGACCGGCGTTCTTTAGAATTTGTCCCGCCGCCCCGGATCGGACGGCGGGACAAGTGTTCCTGTTCGAGCGCCTAACCGAAATTCGGCATCGAATTGGCGAGCGAC
>JAQCHR010000433.1 GCA_027619655.1 Pseudomonadota bacterium | reverse complement strand
CGGCAAGTCGCCAAACTTGATATTCCCGAGTTTGCCGCTCTCGGCAGTGCCGACGGATTTGATGATGGCGGGAAGGTCGTCACAGCCCGTTATTGCCGTTCGGACCTGACCGGCCGTCGCCAATTGCGCCTCGGTATCCGCCGCTGGCGCATCTTTGGCCAGGGGGAAAACGACTTGCCGCAGGTCCAGTACGGTATCACCGGTTTCATTCGCCCCTGCCTGCCGCCTGTCACGCAGATACAGCAGATGGTAGCCGGCGACCGTCCGGATCGGATCGCTGACATCGCCCGGCTGCATCGTCGTAATCGCCGCATCCAGCTCCTCGCTCAGCAGGCCCGCCTGGATCCAGCCGAGATCGCCACCGACTGAAGCCGTCGTACTCTGCGAGAAGGACCGGGCAAGCGCCGCGAAGTTGGAGCCGGCGCTCAACTGTTCCTTCAGCCGCAGCACCGTGCGGCGGACCTCGTCTTCCTGGTTCGGATCGTCGACGTTCAGCAGAATTTCAGAAACGCGAAAACTGGGTTGACTGCGCAGAGCTTCGATCCGGGCCAGTTCCTCGTCAATCGCGTCGTCGCTCACCCGCGCTTCGCGGCGCAACTTGCGGCCGACGGTTCGGCCCCAGGCGATTTCGGCCTCCAGTTTCTTGCGCAGGGTCGCGATGGAAATCTGCCGGCTCTGCAGCAGGTTTTCCAGGTCGCCGGGTTTCATCTGGTTTCGTTCCTCGAGAGAGCGGATCGCAGCGTCGATGTCGCGGTCGCTGACCGTGATGTTCTGCTTTTCCGCTTCCTGCAACTGCATTTCCTCATCGACAAGGGTCCGCAGGATCTGTTGCGACAGGCGACGCTGATTTTCGGCAGTATTCCGCATGCCCGTAGAAAACATAATGAATTTCATGCGTTCGATAACATCCAGTACGGACACGACACGGTCATTGACGACCGCCGCAATCCGCAGGACGCCCTGCGCCTGGATCGGCGCTGCGCTGAATGCGAACAGCAGGAAGACCGCAGCAAGAAGGCGCGTGAGTCGTATACAGCCCGCTGCGCGCGGGCAACCGGGCACCAGCTTCCAGTCGGCTCGAAAAAGAGAATTCATGCTAGTAAACCTGTGAAGAAACCGCGCCCAGATTCTTGAAGGATACGCGGAATATGATTGTATCTGACGGGTCGAAATCCGCGTCCCGGGTAAAGCGGCGCTCCGCATCGGCTGTAAGTATGACGCATTCATCTTCGTAGGTTATACGCATTCCGGTGAAAAGTGTTCCCCCATTGCTGTCGAGGTCCCGCTGGGTCTGGGCGGAAACGGTCCAGAAATCGTCGATCTTCGAACTGGCTGAAATGCCGATTTCCTCCCGTTCTTCCAGTGACGCCTCGTTCGGGTCGGCGGCGACGAACAGGTAGTTACTGCTGACCCGGAATGCATCGGGGCCGGCGCTGAATTCCAGTTCATTGCGCTTGAAACCTAGGGTGTCGTCATCGGCGCGGAAACGGTAAAGAAGATCGAGATAGCGGTTCGGTCGGATATTGACGCGCCCGACGATATTGGAAACGTGGCGCTCGATGCCGACCTGATTGGCAAGATCGTCATCGGCATGGATCCGGTAGCTCTGCCCGACGAATGCGGTCGTCTGCCCGTCGCCGCTACCGAAGACACCCATATTGAGGCCGTATACGACCTTTTGGCCGCTTTCCAGCCGGTCGATACCGGGGAAACGGTCGGCGCTGAGGATGTTGGTATCGTCCAGTTCCACAACCGTGCTGTCCTCGCTGGGTATGGCGCCGGGATTGCTGCCATTGGGGGCGAGAATGACGGCGGCGATCGGCTCTATTAGCTGCCGGCTGGCGCCCGAATCGCGGACGAACGGATATCGCCAATGGGCCGAGACCTGCGGAAAGACGCGCCCTGTAAGCCCCTCATCTTCCGCGATTGGGGCATTATGTTCGACATAATAGAGGTCGTTGCGCAGGGTCGCGCTGAACGTCGTGATATGGCCCGCATCGGCGATAAACGGCAGGTCATAGCCCATTTCCAGCGACATCAGCTGCACATCCGACCTATCCTCGCGATACAGCGACCGCAGGCTGGCGTCGATCACGTACTTCCCGCCCCATCGGGAGGGCTGGCCGACATGATTGAAGTCGATCAGCGGGGCGATCTTCGGCGTGTTCGGCCGCAACCCGCCGTGCAGATCCTGAAAAAGGAAAATGTTTCCGGCGGCGTAATTGCGTCCGCGGAATCCTTCAATATATGCGTTCGATTCCAGCGAATTGCCGGGGCTGCCAAAGAAGTTGAAGGTTCGGAGATAGCTGCGGTCGGTCGAGCGCTGCACGTCAACGCCGGTTCGCCAGGTATCGTCGATATCGAATCTGGCATGGCCGAAAATGTGACCCCGTATTTCGTCTTCCCGGATTTCCTTAACCACATCCGAGCCAATGCGCCGATCCGCCTCGGCAAGGCTGCCGGATAATTCGACGCTGCCGGAATCGAACCGCTGGCGGTATTCGCCGGCAAATACGACGCCTTCGTCTTTGGTCAGAATAGGTGCAAAGGTAACGTCCTTGTTGTTGTCGATAGCCCAGAAATACGGCACTTGCGTGAAGGCGCCCAGCCGGCCGCTGGACCCGAACGACGGGGTTAAAAAGCCGCTCTTACGATTGACGGACGGGTCCGGGTGCGCGAAATACGGCGTATAGAGCACCGGATAGCCGTATATTTCCATCCACGCATTCTTGTAGCGGATTTCCTGCGCGGCCTTGTCGTGCACGATCGTATTGGCCTTGAGTTGCCACAGCGGCGCCTTTTCCGGGTTCTCCCGGCAGACGTCGCATGGCGAATACACGGCCTTGCTCAATACCGTCCGGTTTCCGTTTGTCCTCCGGCCGGCATTGGCGGCAAACCGGCTGTTATCGGACAGCAAGACCCTGATTCTCTGGATCACGCCTTCGCGCAGCGAATCCGTCAGTTCGACATATTCCGCAAAGACGGTATCGCCATCGGGTTCGAGCAGAATGACATTTCCCGAAGCGGTGACCGTGTTGCTCTTCTGGTTATAGCTGACCGTATCGGCAAACAGCAGCCTTTCGCCCTGGGTGATTTCCACATGCCCCCTGGCGACGACGTTGCCCAGTTCCTGGTCCTGCGTCATTTCATCAGCCTGGATCAGCACCGGAACAGACAGGTCCTGAGCCGCCGCCGGAAGCGAAATGCCAAACAGAAGGCCGATAACGGCGTATATGCGTAACCGTAACGCCATCATCCGTCCTCGAAGTGAAACAGCAGGGCGATTCCGAGCAGCCCGCTGACACCGGCGGGCGCCCATGCCGCGAGCATGCTTGGAATGCTGGCGGATTGCCCGAGTGCGTATACAAGGTCCGACGCAAAATACAGCAAAAAACCGCTGAATGCGGCGCCGGCGATTGAGACCGAAGCGCCGACGCGTCCCGTTGTCCGGAGCGAAAAGATGGCGGCAATCAGGATCATGGCTGCGAGAAGGATGGGGCTGGCCAGCAGCGATTGCCAGTAC